>DYRX01000011.1:0-17556 GCA_020718525.1 Victivallis vadensis | reverse complement strand
TGGCTTGCCAGTCAATGCGACATTCCCATAGGTCTGAATCCAGAGCTCCTCCGTCTCAGGGAAAAGCTCCATGACCGTTTTACCGACAACATTGTCCGCACGTAGTCCAGTGATTCTCTCGAACGCAGGATTCACCGCGAGAAAACGATAGTCAAGAGGCTTTCCGATTTTGTCGCAAATAATTTCGTGAAGGGCAAATCCGTCAAACATCTTGCTGAAAAGAGTCTGGTAGCCACTTTCCGCACGTCTCTGTGTCTCAAGTGTTTTTGCAAGCTTGACATTTGCATAGCTCAGATTGGAGATCATTTCCGCTAATTTAGCATGGAACGGGACAAGCCTGTCAATTGTATTGCTATCCAATCTGGGTACCTCGTCCAGCGCCACCAAAAATTCTTTCTTGTAAAAACCATATTTTTCCGCCATCTTTTCAAGGGCCTCATGGCAGTTTTTATTTTTTTCAGGAAGGAACTGTCCCATGAAAATGTTTCCCAAATATTTTCCTCCAATGATCAGAGGAGTCAGAATGTATGAAAGACCGTTGGCGCACTTGTGGATTCTAAATTTGCCCTGGCTAAGGTCGCCTCTGAGAGCGTTATTGCTTTCCTCGCATTTCTTCAATGAGACCGGATTTTTCCGGAAAAAATCCCTACAGATTGCAAGCCTTTCGCTTATGACAACGACTTTTCCATCAATGTCAATTATTCCTACTCCAATGCCAGCCATTTTGTGAAAATTATCCATTAGCTCCTGCAATGAAGGGAGATCTATGATGTCTTTAATCTGAAGATCTCCGATGTCCATGTCAGGTGAAAGCAGTGCATCGAGCTTGTTTCTGATGATATTCTCGCTTTTGCGAAGGGCGTCTTCCGCGCGTCTCAGCTCGCTTATGTCTCTTGCCACGCCCAAAACACCGGCCAGCTTACCGTCGGGAGTTTTCATCGGCGTTTTTATGGTTTCGAAAAACCCCTTGTAGCCTCCATGCGCGAAGATCAGCTCCTCCTGATTGACTGTTGAACGTCCAGCTTCAACGGCATTCCTGTCATTTGCGCGGAAAAAGTCAGCGAGCTCCTTGCCTACAAAGTCATAGTCGGTCTTGCCAATGATTTCCTGCTCCTTGGCGCCGAAAAAAAGCTCGAATGCCGAATTGCACGACAAATAGACTCCATCAGTATCCTTCAGCCAGATCAGATCGGGTATGGTGTTTATCAGCGTTCTCATGCGGATGCGTTCGTTCTCAAGCTTTTTTTCGGCAAACTTTCTTGCGACGAAGGCGCCAGACTCCGCGATGATCGCTTCGAGCAATTGAATAAAAGAGGCGGGAAGCTCATCGAAAGACTTGGATCCGAAATTCGCGCATATCAAAATTCTGTCCCCTTCTGTCACTGTGAGGACAGACAAGGCGCGGATACCTTCAAATTCCAGCTCCTTGCCATTCGGAAGATCGGAGAGCTTTCCGTGGAAGACCCCCATCCTCAGCATCTCGTCGTATTTCTTGGAATGCCTCGAAACATTTTCCACTTTTCGCACGAAAGCTTCTGAAAGCCCCCTGTGGACTCGAAGGCGCAAGTCCTCCGTTCTATCTTCGATCAAATATATTCCGCCACAGTCCATTTTTGTCATCGCCAGGACGGTGTAAAGGCAAAGCTCAAGAACCTCGTCAATCTCGGTGCAGTGGGAAAGCCTGCTTATGAAGTCGAAGTGGAGGAGAAGAGACTGTCTGCCCGACTCCGCATCATCTTCCGCCTTTTTCTGAGCTGTGATGTCAGAAAACATTGCGAATGAGCCGGCAAATTTGCCGTCTTTGTCTTTGACAGTCTTTGCCGAAACTCGTGTCCAAAGAACAGTTCCGTCTCTGCGCCTTAAGCGTCGCTGGTACTTCTCGTCCTCGCCGCGATGTCTGCTGGACATCCTCTGCCTGTGGAAATCCATGTCCTCTGGAAAGAAGAAGTCTTCGACCTTGCGACCAAGTATCTCTTCGGGCTTGTAGCCGAGCATTTCCGCCATCGCCGGATTCACATAAGTAGTGGCATGGTCTGCATCCATCGCCCATATGCCTTCGGACGCATTCTCGACAAAAAAACGGCAGCGGGAGTCCGAGTCTGAAAGAAAAGAAACGGAATCATTGGGAATTTTCCTGGCAGAATCTGTGCAATTTTCCGATATTATTTGCCTGTTCTTAGCCCTCTCCGAAGCAGAGTCCATGCTGATCCCCCAAAAATTTCTGGCTATTGAAGCGAAGACGAAGCACTGCCACGACCCAAATCCTGATCTCCAAGCACTAAATACGAAAAATATCTAAAGAATGGCAAACCAAAGAAAGTATATCATAGCAAAAACCAAAAACAAATTTTCTGAGCAAATTCCTTTTGAGCTTGCATTATGAAAAATCTGTTTTATTTTTGGGGATATCGTCGGGTTTTGTCACATCGCGGCAGGAAGTACTGTTTCCTGACATTTTGGCTTTTATCTTAATAGGGAGTCGCAATGCCTGAAAAAGTCCAGCATCTCCATATTCCGCGTTTGCTTCTAAATCTCTTTTTCTTTCTAGTTCTCTCCATTGCGCTTGCAGGCCGGCTGGATGCCCAGACCTTCACGCCTTCCTATTCGCGTCTGAACGTTGTTTTTGGCAATTATACTTACACAAAAGTTTTCCAGGACAAACATTACAAGACAATCAAGGGCGAACTGCTTCGCGACGGGATTGTGATTCGGACCGATACCGAAAGCATAGATGCAATTATAAGCGACCAAGTCGAATCAGGCGACCATATTTATTCATGGAAATATTATTACCAGGTGTGGCACGACTCGACAGATGACTGGGGCGCGGTGGAGACCAATGAGGGAGCCTGCGGCGGAATCAGAGCCGGCGAGTCAGAGGTTTACGGGATGCTGCTTTTCGACGACAGCATTAACGCCGACAACCTCGACATCAGCGTCATTGTTCCACCAGGCGTCAAGCTCTCGATTTCTGGCGGCTCCATCAATGCCGGCAGTATCATTGACGCATACGGCTCGATTTCATTGACAAATGTCGAGCTTTACGGAACAATCGAGGCAAGAGGGGGAGCATTTTTTTTCAAATGTGACATCGCCGTCGCAGACAGTCAGGGGCTATCTCGTCTTCCACACGCCGGCTAAGATTGGAGGCTCGGTGTCTGGAGCCGGGTTCCTACTTGCGCCAGGCTCTGACGATAGCGCCATATCCAACTGCAAGGACAACAAGATACTTGTAGAATCCTCCGCGACATTGAACGACAATACCGGACTTTCGCTCTATGTAAAGCCTGGTGCGACAAAGATTTCCGTGACGGGTGGAACAATGGACAAGCTTTACTTCGATGCGCCATCTGCAAACACTTCGGTATCCATAGACAATGTCAAATTCGATGGAGAAATCTACACATCCACCCCAGAAGCGAATTTCGATGTCTGGAAGGATTCCGGAAAACTTCTATTCAGAAACTGCAAGATGAAGCTCATAAAATATTTGGACGCGGGAAATCTCTTCCCCAATGACACATCTTTCGACTCCTGTCTTCTTGGAGGTATGACTGTCCTTTGCGAAGATCCGGTCTTCAATAAATGCCATATCACCGGCGAACTTGTTTTAGGAGTGAAAAGCTCCGCAAAAGTGAACGCTTGCCGTTTCATAGCTCCGCTCTCCTTCATGGACGGAGGAGGGTCCGGAACCTCGACAGCCACCCTGGATATCAGCGGGAACAGCTTTCTCGGACCCACTGCAATTTATTCTAATGTTGTTCCTTCCGAGCCAATAAAAATAGGGATAAATTATTACGGCGATGTCACAGGCCCGTCCAAAGGAGGAGGCAATTTCCTGTCAAACAGGGGCGCATTTGTTGCGGGCAACCAATTCTTCGATCTGTCCGGCGGCTTCGACACGGCCGGTCCGGCCTGGGAGGACAAGGAGACTTTTCCCATATTCTGGCAACATGGTCTCATCTTAGGGCAGAATGTCATCTCGCATGCCGGCGGACAGCCCTTTCTCGCCCAAGGGAAAAAAACTCTTTTGAGCATGGAGCTCTGCACTAGCCATCCAATTGTCGAAGGATTCAAGGTCTCTGCGGAATTTGACGGGACGACGGTATCAGAACACAATGGGACAACGATTCTCCGGCGAGACATATCCGATTATCCTTGTGGCAGCATAGCAAGCGGTGAAGCGACTTATGATTTTATTCTGCCTCCCTGCTATAAATCTGAAGCGACGCTGAAAATCTATTTCGACGACAGGGACGTCTCCGGCGGGAAGCCAGAAGACCATAAGGGAAAATATCTGGCATGGGAACAGAAAATTAACTTCAGAGATCCGCCTCAACGCCCGCTCAAACTTGCCATCTGCCCCATCTACGTCATTGGATACGGAGTTCCATCAATATCTGATTATATTTTGAAGCAAAGAGCTTGGCTATCTTCTCTTATAGGCGTAAGCGATAAAGATGTGCAATACATCATCCTGCCGCCTGATATGAACATTTCTGTTTTTACCGGATATTCTGGAACATTCGCACCCGACATGTTGCTGGGTGTGGCACGGAGAGCTGTAAGAAATGTCATAAGCTACACGGGATTATGCGATGAAGCTGATTTCTACGTCTCGGTTTTTCCGGGAAACTCTTTGCCCCGCTTTATGGGGACGAACGGTTTTGTATGCACGCTTACACCTTTAAACAAGATGATTTATGCATCAGAAAACGATGCTCCGGCTTTTACACATGAGCTCGGACATGCGGGTCCAGGACTTTATGTAAACCAAGAGCAATATAATATGCCTGAATATATGAATACCGGCGGAATGCCTTTGAAGAAAGTGACAATATTCAACAATAACTCTGCGGAATCTGGTCCTTTTGGCAATACCCCATTCCTGCACATTGAGGGAGATGAAAAGGGATATGCCTGGACTTCCTTCCGAAATATCGCTGACGTTATGGGGAATAAGTCTCCCGAAGGAACTTGGATTGCCCCAAGCACCCACGAGGCAATCACTGAATATTTCTACTCGCTCAAAGCGAAGACTGATTCGCAAAAGCAAAAGTCGGCTCCACCGCCTGCAGGCATGAAGAGGATTTTTCTCTACGGCGTTTCCGAGATTGACAAAGACAGTCAGCCACTTCCGGGCGGACACCTTCTTCACCGCCTATTGCCCGGCAAAGTCCGCGCCATCAACATGAGTTCGATCGAGACCGTTCCCATCTACAACGCCTTGGTCAATCCGACTCCCGGCGATATAATTTTCTACGATTCAAAAGGCGCAGAGCTTTCCCGCCATCAGTATTCGATTCTGAACAATTGGGCAGAGCCGCCCAAGGATCCGAACTACTTCTGGGCTCTCTCGTGCGATGTTCCGGACTCCGCAGTGCGCGTCGTTGTAACAGGCTCCGCAGGCACCGTCGCAGACATCCGCTCGATGGACAAGGTCTCGCTGTCTCCAGTCTCCCCGATATCCGGCGGCTCGCTTGCGAACCTTTCAAAGATCGAGGTCAAAGCGGAGTCCTGGGCGACAGGCCAGCCTCTGCAATATGTCCTCATGCTGAGTGCGGACGGCGGAACAACTTGGATGGAGCCTATCTTCTCCGAGTCCCCGACCTTCAAGCTTCTGCCTCAAAGCATACCGAAGTCAGAGAACACCGCCATCAAAGTCCTTTGCTCGGACGGTCTCAGCGCCGCCGTCTTGGACATTAATAATCTCACGGCACCAGCGCGTCAAGCTCTCATCACTATCACAAATCCAAAAAACGGAGACAGTGCTTTTCCGGGGACATTGTGGAAGCTCGAAGGTGCCGCATACGATCTCGACGCCGAGAAAACGATCATAGGAGACTGGACTTCCTCCATTGATGGCAATCTCGGACACGGCGCATCGCTCGAAAATATCTCTTTGAAGCCCGGAACCCACACGCTGACCTACAGCGCGACAGCCGCTTCCGGCGGCACAAGTTCGGCGTCCGTCCAAGTGACAGTAGAAGCGTCCGATTCCTCTCCAATCAATATTCGACTCGAAAAAGAGGATTTCAGCGTCCTGGTTCCGGGAGAGGGACCTTATGCCGGAGACTGGACAGCTCTGAAAAAAGGAATCGAGCATCATGCGACATTGAAATTCAGAAATGTCGGTGCGGAAATCAAAGCCAAAATCACCATCAGCCTCACCACGCCAGATTCTGCCGAGACTGTCCTCATCTCGGAGACATTTGAAATCAAACCGTTCGACACCAGAGCAGTTTCCGCCAAATTCACGCCATCGGCGGATGGCGCATACGTCTTCAAGGGCGTAGTCGAAGCAATTACGCCCTCCGAGACCGATACGACCGACAATACTCTTATCTGGACGCGCAATGCCGGAACGCAGGCGCTCATTTCCGTGTCCGCAAGCGGCAGCGGAAGCGGGCGCATCGTCTCGTCCCCCGCCGGAATTGACACGGCGACAAGCAGTTCCGCACAATTCCCCCTCGGCCAACAAATTTCTTTCACCGCCACTGCCGATGCAGGTTCCGTCTTCGTCAAATGGTCTGGCATTGTTTCCGGCGAAGAGGATTCCGTCTCATTTTTCCCGACCGGCGATGCGGCATTGACTGCGGAATTCGCAAAATCCAGGACGGTGTCCGTCACAAACGGAGAAGGCGGCGGCGCATACGCTCCCGGCGAAACCGTCGAAATCGTTGCCGACCAGCCTCCGGCAGGCTCCGCTTTCGACCGCTGGACCGGCGATACGAACCTGCTCGCAGACCCGACTCTGCCGGAGACGACATTTGCCATGCCTGACGCAGACATCAAACTCGAAGCCGCCTACCGTGCGCCCTTGCTGACAGTCGTCGGAGGGACAGGATCGGGCAGACATCCCGCCGACACGGAAATTCCCATCGCCGCCCACCTCGCTCCCGAGGGAAAATGTTTCGACAAATGGACGACCGACTCGGAGGGCATATTCGGCGATCCGCTCGCAAGCTCGACATTTTTCGTGATGCCGCCGGAAAACTCGACGGTGACGGCAAACTACAAGGACATCCCTGAAGGAAGCCATGTTTTAAAAGTTACAAATGGCTCTGGTTCTGGTGCTTACATTGCTGGCACGGTCGTGGATATTGTTGCAGACTCTGCAAATCCAGGCTATGTCTTCGACCATTGGGGGGGCGGAGATGCTGTTCTTGTTGCAAAGCCACATCTGGATGAAACGACTTTTACAATGCCCGACAGAGACGCTGACATAGAAGCTCTCTTCGTCCAAATACAAAATTCATATACCCTGACAGTTCTCAATGGCAGTGGAGGAGGCGAATATGCATATGGTCAGGCGCCCATTTCGGCCGATGAAGCCCCAGATGGGATGGTCTTCGACTCCTGGAAAGGCGCGGCGGTCACCGATCCGTCTTCTCCAGACACTGAACTCGCTATGCCCGCGTCCGACATCAGCGTTGAAGCCACCTACCGCCAGACAGGCGCAAGCACCCGGCAACTGACCGTAAACGGGGGAACGGGATCCGGTTCGTATCAGCCTGGCTCCGTCATACAAATCAGGGCGGAATCTCCGGAACAGGGCAAAATATTTGATGCCTGGACAGGAGATGAAGCCAGCATTGCCGCCATAGACTCCGCCAAATCCTCGACGGCAATTGTCACAATGCCAGATGCCGACATCACCTTGAGCTCGTCTTACGCAGATCTCGGCTTTGTCGCGAAAGTTTCTTTAACATCAACACACAAGGAAACGAAAAAAGGCGTGAAGGATGCCTACACGATAAGCATCAAACTCGACTTTTCAGGCACAAACTACTCTCCTTCGGCAAGATTTGACAAGGAGTCGGGCTTAGAATTGGCTTTTGGCGAATGGGAATTCTCCGGCGCTCTCGGCGAGGATGAAAAAGCTAAATTCGCGGCGAAATCCGGCGGCGCAAAGCTGGTATCACATTCGGACGATTTGCTGACCGTCAGATGGACCGCGAAAATGGCTTCGATCTCAGTGAAGAGCCGCCTCCCCCTTGATTCAGGTGGCAATATTCTCGATCTTTCAGGTCAGGATTCGAAACTGATAGAAGGCAGTCTTGACGACTGCTCGATGATTTTTGGCGAAATCGTATGGAACGGATCTATCCCATACCGCGCCAAGGCGGCAATTTCTTCGGCAGGCTATCAGTCCTGGAGCGCAAAAGGGAAATTTTCATCTGAAGAAACAGCGACTTCCAATCGGCTCAAAGAGATTCGGTAAGTTCTTAGACTTTTAATCTCAATTGGGTCTAATTCCCCGATCCTTTCGTTGTCGTAATCGTAGTCGTGATCGAAATTCTGAATTCTGGATTCTCCCGACCCCGATTACGATTACGACAACCGTTACGCCATCGCCTCACTGACAGCGACAACGATTAAATTCCATTCCCTCCATATCAATCTATTTTCTCTCTGCTCCGTGCAAGGCTTTTCAGTTTCCAACAGATAGATTCCTTGCACATTCAAGGCTATGCTTGCCATTTTGCAAGCAGTCTCCTTCCTTTGGCGCAGAGGGGAATGCGTCCGTCACGCAGTCCGCGTTCCGAGCCAGATTTCGAAGACTAGGAGCGACCATAGGACGTAGCTGTGGTCGCTTTTCGAACATTGATGCTCCTTTAGAATTTCCATGACTTTTCTTTTTTCGAGGAAGCCTTCTTTCACGGCACGTCCTTCTGCGAGTCTCTCCCGGGCAATCTCCGCCCAGGAGCCTCTCAGCCAGTCGCAGACAGGAACGCCAAATCCGAGCTTGCTTCTCCTTATTGTCTCGGCAGGCAGAATGTCTGAAAACGCGTCAGCAAGGATTTTTTTCCGCTTCATACCGTCAAGCTTGTAGCAGAATGGCAGGGAACTTGCGAATTCCGCAATTCGGTAGTCCAAAAACGGGCTTCGCAGTTCGAGCGAAGAAGACATTGATGCGGCATCAATCTTGTGCAGGATGTCGTTCGGCAGATAGCTCGCAATATCTGCTTCGGAAATTTTTTCAGCAGGATGGGCGGCGCCTGCAGAAGCGATCAGCTTTCTGATGCATGAGGCGCTGTCGGAGAGCGGGATTTCACGCATCAGAGGACCGTATAGGCTCATTTTTTTCGCTTCGTCGAACCTGCATATGATTTTGAAATATCTGGAGTCTGCTTCGACGGAAATTGCATCTAAGATTCTTTTCACTTTTGCCAGGACGCTTCTTTCACCCTCCGCTCCGCTGAAAAAATGTCCAAGCGATCTGGCGGCGCTCTTTGCAACTTGAGAGGAGAGGATGCTTGAGCCGGCAAGGATTTTCATCAGAAAATACCTGTAGTAGCCTGCAAAAAGCTCGTCTGCGCCGTCGCCGCTCAGCGCAACTGTCGCCTTCTCCCTAGTGAAACGGCTGAGGAGAAATGTCGGCAGTATCGAGGAGTCGGAAAATGGCTCTCCTGAATTGCGGACCAGACGTTCCAGCGCCTGGAAATCGTCGGGCCTTACCTTGCGCTCGTGGTGCCTGGTGCCAAAATGTCCCGCGACTTTTCTGGCAAAGGCGCTCTCGTCGTATTTGTCTTCGGCGAATCCGATCGTGTAAGTGTTCACGGTGTCTTTTGATATTTTTGACATCACGCCTGAGACGATGCTTGAATCGAGGCCCCCTGAGAGGAATGCGCCGATGGGGACATCGGATATCATCCTGAGTTTTACCGAGTCGAAGACAAGCTCGCGAAGTTTTTCTTTCGCATCAGCGTAGGAGATTTCTATTTTTTCATCGAAGCGGCATTCCCAGTATCTGTTTTCCCTGAAATTGCCGGAGTCTATGTCGAGCTCGATGAAGTGTCCGGGCATGAGCTTGAAGATATTTTTGTAGATGCTTGCCGGGGCTGGAACATACTGAAGCGAAAAATAGTCGTGAAGGGACTGTCGCGAGATTTCCTTCGGAGAGTTCGGCAGGGCTGTCAATGCCTGGAGTTCGCTTGCAAACGCGAAGGCTTGTGAAGTTTTGAAATACACGAGCGGCTTCTGGCCGAGCCTGTCCCTGGCGAGAAGGAGTTTTCTTTTTTTGAGATCCAATATTGCGAATGCGAACATTCCGTTAAGGCGGGAGAGCATGGCGCTTCCATGTTCTTCATATAGGTGGACGAGGGTTTCCGTGTCCGAACGCGTGGCGAAGCGATGTCCCTTTCCGCGGAGTTCAGCGGCGAGCTCGGCAAAGTTGTAAATCTCCCCGTTGAAGCTTGTCCATATCAGACCGTCCTCATTTGACATTGGCTGTACCCCGCCTTCGATGTCAATGATTGAGAGACGCCTGTGCGCAAGCCCTGTTCCGCCGAAAATTTTTATTCCGGATCCATCGGGTCCGCGATGCTCCATCCTGGATATCATCGCCTTCAGCTCCGATTCCAACGGAGGCGATCCGTCAAATTTTATTATTCCGGCTATCCCGCACATTATTTGTTGGGGCTTTCTTTTCGGTTTTCTTCCTCGATGAAACGCAGGACGCCTTTGAATCCGCTCTTCGTGTAGATTTGCTTCATCATTCTGAATCCGTCTCCGTAGTCTGGATGCAAGTTCTGCTCAATCCTTCTGTTCAGATCCTCGCTTCCAACGATTGAATTGATTCTCCAGGCTACGAATTCCGCCCAGCCCTCTTTTGTCTTTAACCGGTTTATATGCGGGAAAAACTCCTGCATCCAGTCATGCGCAAGCTCGTGCGCGCAAACCTCGATCAGCTTTTTCTTGGGCAAGTGGCTCAGAATGAATATCTTGCGCGATATGCTGACATTCTCCTCGATGGTCTTCTTCGTCGGACCGGAAAAAAGGGTGGCTCCAGTGTGCAGAACGACTTTTTCCGTCATTTTTTCGAATTTGAAGGCGCCCAGTTCGTCCTGCGAGCCTGATCCGGGGGTGATCTTGTCCAAAGTCGGCCTGTCAACAAGCCTGAACGTAATTTCGTGCTCGGTTTGAATCTGGAGCTTTTCGCGCATGAGCTTTCTTGTGTTGTTGAGAATCTCCAGAAACTCGTTGAAGTCTGTCACTGCGCTTTCCTGGCAATGCGGGCATATGAGACGTCCGTCTTCAATTTTTTCGCAGTCGAATGGCATTCCGCAGGCGAAGCATCTTGGCTTTTGTGCGCAGTCAGGGCAGAAGAATTTTCCATCTTCGCCCCCGACAATCAGGCCGCTCTGTGCTCTTTTACCGCATCCGGCGCATTTGTTCCAGGAGCTTGAAAGGCACTCTCTGGAGCAGAAAAAGGCGCCGCTCTCGTTTCTGAAGCCCTTTTCGGATTTTTTTCCGCATACAGTGCATTTTGGAAATGTTGTTTCAAAGCATTTTTTTGAACAGTAGATTTTTCCGGAAGCCGTATAATAAGTCTCGCCGCCCTTGATCCTGCGGCCGCAGACCGAGCATGCGGCAGGCTCGGCTGAAAGGAGCTCAGGTGAGAAGAATCCTGAAAAAAAAGGAAGAAAAGTAAGGAAAGCGGCAAAAATGAGATGGAAGAGGGCAGGGGGGAGGAATTTGCGCTTTCCGAGCCCGATTTCGTTTGTCTCGCATTTTTTTCTCATAATTTGTCTGCCCATTGTTTGAATTCTTGGAAGGAACATTATATTGACCTTTGAAACTTTCAAATGCTGTGCTAGCTTGCGCGTCTTTCTATTTGTCGAATTTCCAGGAATTTTCGCTTATGAGCGGCAACCGTAAAAGTATTGTAACATTGCAGGAAATCAAGAACAGGCTTGGACTTCATGCCAGGCCCGCCGCCCTTTTTGTCCAGAAAGCGTCAAGTTTCAAATCCGAGGTTCTTGTGGAAAAGGACGGAGACGTGGTGAATGGCAAAAGCCTCATGGGGCTCCTCATGCTCGCCGCCGGCTGTGGCACTATGATAAAGATCACCATCACAGGCGAGGACGCTGAAACGGCGCACAGGGAGCTTTGCCAGCTCATCGAGGGCTGTTTCGATGAAGAGTAGGCCCTTGAACATCAGCGAAAAGCGCGAAGAGTTCCTCATCCATGGCATTCCGGCATCTCCTGGTGTCGCCATCGGATCCGCCCTTGTGATCAGAAAGGCGGAATTCTTCATCGAGGAAAAAAATATTTCCCCAGAGGACATCCCCGGCGAACTGAGCAAGTTCAAGGAGGCGATCGAAGTTACCCGCAAACAGATCATTTCTCTGCAGAACAGAGTGCAGAGCATGCTGAACAAGAACGACGCCAGGATTTTTGACGCGCATCTGCTCATTCTCGACGACAAGATGCTCATGGAGGAAGTCGAGGCGGGTGTCGCCAAGGAACTGCGCAACATAGACTTTGTCTTCAACCGCACAGTTCAAAGATACATCGCCGCCATCTCTGCTATGCCGGACCCCTATCTGAGGGAGAGAGCCCAGGACATAAGGGACGTCGCGGAGCGGATAATAAAGAACCTCCACAGCAGGACATGCTCAATACTCGACCGCCTTCCAGGTCAGAGAATCATCGTTGCGCATGAAGTCACGCCCTCGGACACCGCCGACATGGACAAGGAGAATGTCCAGGCCTTCGCCACTGAAGTCGGAGGCAAGACTTCCCACTCCGCAATCATGGCAAGGGCTATGCAGATCCCGGCAGTGGTCGGAGCACAGAATCTTTTTCTGGACACCATCCACAACGGCGACCTGCTGATAATTGACGGCTATCTCGGCATGATCATTGTCAACCCCAGGCCAAACACTCTCAAGGTCTATGCCGACAAGGAAAGCGAGGCGGAGAAATACTATTCCGGCTTTCTCAAGGAGACCCGTCTCTGGCCGGAGACGATTGACGGATTCCGGATACAGCTTGCCGCCAACATTCAGGGCGTAGAGGGCGTAGAGGATGCCAAGCGCCATGGAGCCGCAGGCATCGGACTGTTCAGGACCGAATATCTCTTCATCAACGCGAAGGAGCTTCCCTCCGAGGAGAAGCAGTTCTCGGCATATTCGAAGATCGCCTCCGACATGGAAGGGCACCAGGTCGTTATAAGGACATTCGATCTGGGCGGGGACAAGCTTTCCGAAGTGATAACTCCCTTCAATGAGCCAAACCCCTTTCTCGGCTTCAGAGCCGTCCGGCTTTTCCTTGAATACCCGCATTTTATGAAGACACAGCTCAGGGCAATACTCCGCGCCAGCGCTTTCGGAAACGTCAAGATAATGTTTCCAATGATCTCCGGATGCGAGGAACTAGACAGGCTGACTGCGATACTGGAGGAATGCAAGAAGGAACTGCGGGTCTCGGGAATCCCCCACAACGACAATATTGACGTAGGCATAATGATCGAAATCCCGTCAGCGGCGATAATGGCGGACTCCCTCGCGAAAAAAGTCAAGTTCTTCAGCATCGGGACGAACGATCTGGTGCAATACACAATTGCCGTTGACAGAACGAACGAAAAAGTCGCCCATCTCTATCAGCCGACCCATCCTGCTGTGCTTCATCTCATAAAAAATGTAGTCTCCGCCGCAAAGGCGAACGGAATCTGGGTCAGCGTATGCGGCGAAATGGCGTCCGACCCAAGATACGCCCCAATTCTGATTGGCTTGGGCGTGAACGAGCTGAGCATGAGCCCAGGAGCGATCGGACCAGTCCGACGCCTCATACGGCGCATGAAGATGCACGAGGCTGAAAAAATAGCATCTTCAGTCCTATTGGTGGACGACGCGAAGGAGGCCTTGAGGATTTCCGAAGAAATGATCAACTCGGTCGCTCCGGACATCGTCCGAATGTCCTTCAAAGGAATCTGATGAATACTCCGCAGGAGAAGGAAAAGCGCCCGGACTGGGACAAATATTTCATGGACATCGCCGAGGTCGCCTCGCGAAGAAGCAACTGCTGTCGCCGCCATGTCGCCGCAGTGATCGTCAAGGACAGACGAATCATCTCCACCGGATACAACGGGACACCGCGCGGAATAAAAAACTGCGACGAGGGCGGATGCCCAAGATGTTCCTCGGATGCTCCGTCCGGCGAAAAACTCGAGGAATGCCTTTGCTCCCATGGCGAGGAAAATGCAATCGTCCAGGCGGCCTACCACGGAATCTCCGTCAAGGACTCCACCCTCTACACAACGTTCAGCCCATGTCTCCTCTGCGCCAAAATGATCATAAATGCCGGCATCAAAGAAGTCATCTACCGGGATAGATACACGATTGACTCGACCTCCAGGCGCCTTCTCGAGGAGGCGCATATAATCTTGAGGCCGCTCCACCAATGAGCGGCGATTGCAACGTCTCCAGACACCTTACGGTTCTGAGCAAAAAATTTCCGGACCGTGTCGCCCTTGTCCAGGCAGACAGCCTCAATGCGGATGCTGAACCTGACACGCTTACATACTCGGAACTCGATGCCATGACAGCGCGCCTTGTCTGCGAATTTCGCAAGAACCAAGTCTCAGACGGCGCCAAAGTCCTCATGATGCAGACCCCGGGCTTCCATTTTGTCGCATCCGTTTTTGCCCTCTTCAGAATTGGTGCAGTCCCGATCCTGATAGACCCTGGGATGGGCTTGAAAAACATGCTTGGCTGTGTGCGCAAGACTTCTCCGGATTTTCTGTTTGGAAGGTCTTTCGCTCAATGGCTAAGCCTCCTATTTCCTGGAACATTCCGCACTGTGCGAAGACGTTTTTCGTGCGATTCTTTTCTGCCGCCCGGCGTCCGCCATCTAGATGCAAAACATGGAAACTGCGACTTTCGCAGTGAGATAAAGGCTCCCGAAGAAACTGCCGCCATCGTTTTCACTACTGGAAGCACCGGACCACCAAAGGGTGTGCGCTACACGCATGGAATCTATGAAAAACAGCTGGAAGTGATAGCGGAGGCATACGGTGCCGGTCCGCATGAGACCGACATGTCGGCGTTTCCGCTATTTGCTCTTTTTAGCGTCCTGCTCGGCATGAAAAGCGTGATTCCGGATTTCAATCCATCCCGCCCAGCCAAGGCGGATCCAGAAAGAGTCCTGCGCATCATAGAGAAGCATCGCGTCAGCTTTTCATTCGCGTCTCCAGCCCTCTGGAGGAATCTTGCCGAACATTGCATCTCAAAAAATATAGTGCTTAAGTCTCTCAAAAAGGCACTCATGGCGGGGGCGCCAGTTCCGGCTTCCCTCCATAGGGATATGGCAAAGATGATGCCGGAAGGCGCAATGACCATAGTCCCATACGGCGCGACAGAATGCCTTCCAATCGCCAATTTCACTGGAGCGGAGATGCTGGCGGAAACCGCGCATCTTACCGAAAACGGTGCAGGCTACTGCGTGGGCTATCCGGTAAAAGCCGCAAATATCGCGCTTATGCCCCCATACGACTACGCTCTGCCAGAATGGGACGAAAAGCTTGCAGTTCACCAGGGAGAAATCGGCGAAATAGTTGTTTCCGGACCTCTCGTAACGCCGGAATACTACATGGAGCCCGAGCATAACAGACTTTCCAAATTCAAAGGCAGGGACGGTGAATTGTGGCATAGAATTGGCGACATTGGGCGTTTCGACGAGAAAGGCAGGCTTTGGTTTCTCGGCCGCAAGGCGCACAGAGTCTTCACGAAAGATGGAATTCTATATCCTGTCTCATGCGAAAGCATCTTCAACAGAGACCCGAAAGTCTTTAGGACTGCGCTTGTGGGCGTCGGTGCCAGAAATGAGCAAATCCCCATACTGGTAGTCGAAGCGAAAAAAGGCATGATGCCGTGGAGCAGAAAGGAGAAGGAGAGCTTTGCCGCCGATCTTGCAAGGCTCGGCAAAACCAGGGCTGAAACATCAGGAATATCCCATTTTCTCTTTCTTTCTCCATTCCCTGTCGACATACGGCACAATGCGAAAATATTCCGCGAGAAGCTGGCGATCTGGGCGGAAAAAAACTTTTCTTCGGCAATTAAAATCCAGTAACCGTCAAGCTGGAATTGAATGCGGCGATTTGAGTCTTTTTGATCTCAGTATGCCGATTTTGCCGAAACTCAGACATCTGAATCCGCGACATCGTTAAAATTGCGAATTTTTAACCGTATCTTCTTTATAATCAGGGCATAACAATCACATAGCCGCATTGCGGCTAAAAAAAGCAAAAAAGTGCCACTGAAAAATCACAGAGCTTCGGATCTCTGAAGTTCAGAAACGACCATGCAATTCTGAGAGAATTGACGCGGGCTCCAGGATTCGTCTCCTGCAAAGATGGCAGGACTACAGTAATCCTCCACCCTGCATTGACCATCCAGCCGAAAGTCAGGGGAAAACTCCAGTTTTTCCTGGATCAGGCATCGCAGGAAATCGAAAGGGCGGGAGGCGGAAAAATCGAATTCAAGCTATGGGACAAAGACGCCTGAGATGCAAAAGTATGGATTATTATTTGGGATTGTTTTCAGCACCGGTAACGAGTGCTGAAATTTAGACATCGCGGAAGCGCATGAACTCGCGCTTGATGTTGGAGCAAAATCCGAGCTGTTATAGAGGTGATTATGATAATTTGGATTTTTAGCCCAAGCACTAATTAGTAAAACGCTCTTTAAGCCAGCTCTCGGCCAGTTTCGGCCATTGCGAAATTCGCGGATTCTGGACTGCAAGCCCTAGTCCGTGTGCGCCGTTCGGGAAAATGTGCATTTCAAAGGGCACAGAATGTTTTTTCAAAGCGTCTGCAAGAAGAAGGCTGTTTTCGACAGGAACCGGTGCGTCGTCCGACGTATGCCAGAGAAATGTGGGGGGAGTCTTCTCTCCGACATGCCTGAACCAGGAGAATTTTCTGCGCATCTCCGGCGCAGGCGAATCATCTCCGAGCAGGTTAGCAATGGAGCCTTCGTGCGTATATTCCTCGGATGAGACGACTGGATAGCACAAGATCATAGCGTCTGGCCTGGCACTTGCCATTGCCTCAGGGGAAATCCCTGCGTGCGAGTCGCCCGGGAAAATTCCGAGAGAGGCCGCCAAATGAGCGCCGGCTGAAAAACCGCAGACTGCGATTGCCCCTTTTTTTATGCCGTATCTCCCCGCATTTGCCTTGATGTGGTTCATCGCCGAAACAGCGTCAAGAAACGGAGCAGGATAGGAATTCGGAGCAACTCTGTATTGGACTACAAATGCATGGAAACCCTTTTCCACGAAGCAGATGGCGACGTCTTTTCCTTCGTGCTCAGCTCTGTGGTGGTATGCGCCGCCTGGAAATATTACAAGCGCAGGAGCTTCCTTTGCCTCATCAGAAAGATAGACATCAAGACGTGGAAGCCTCCCTTCACTCGCATCTGAACTACGCATATCATCATCAAGATAAACAGTATCTCTCTTCATGTTGTATCCTCTTATTTCGCAATGTGAGCAACTTTTGCACTTAAAGCTACTGTCCCTCGACGATCCTGACTTCCTCCTCAGTCAGACCGTAAAGATCATAGACCAAACGGTCAATCTCCCTGTCAGTCGCTTCTATCTGGCGTCGGAGCATGGTCTTTGTGTCTGGAACACTGGCTTCTTCGAGCTTTTCATTCAGTTCCAGCATTTTGGAGACGAGAAGGGAGAGCTTCCTGGGTTTTGGGTCTGGGGACTCGGATTTAGGGTTTCGGGATTTGGACTCTTGGAGCGGAGGAATGGGAATCTGGGACA
>DYRX01000478.1 GCA_020718525.1 Victivallis vadensis | reverse complement strand
ATGGATTATATGCGCATGTCGGGACTGTCCTCACCAAAATCAACTGTCCACAGACACGCTGTCATAGTAGCTTACACTGTCATTTGTGCCGTGGAAAAATAGCAATATCTGCTCGTCGCTATAGTTCTTCCCATAGTATTTTGACTTGCATTTAGAGCGCTTCGATTTGTGATTTCAATTTATAGAGCTAACTTAACTGTTTTGATTTATAAATGAGCCAGTTGACTCGAATATATCTCATCAACAGAACAATTGATTTGGAGAGAATGATATGAGCGAGCGGAAGGTCGGGATCATCATGAACGGGGTGACGGGGCGCATGGGGACGAATCAGCATCTACTGCGCTCCATTTGCGAGATAATGAAGCAGGGCGGTATTTTATGTTCGGACGGACTCAGAATAATGCCAGACCCGATTTTGATTGGCAGGAACCGCGCAAAACTCGAGGAGCTTTCTAAACTGAGCGGAATTGAGAATGTCTCGACCGATTTAGATTCAGCCCTTTCCGACAAGCGCTATGCAATATATTTTGATGCGCAGACTACGGATCGGAGAGCTCCTGCGGTAAAGAAAGCTCTCGCCGCCGGAAAGCATGTCTATTGCGAGAAGCCGATAGCGGTCAGCAGCAAGGAAGCTTTGGAGCTCTATCAGCTTGCCGTAAAGGCTGATCTGAAAAACGGCGTCGTCCAGGACAAGCTCTGGCTTCCGGGCATTCTGAAGCTCAGCCGTCTGATCCGTTCGGGTTACTTCGGCAAAATCCTCTCTGTGCGCGGGGAGTTCGGATACTGGGTCTTCGAGGGAGACTTGATAAAGGCGCAACGCCCCTCGTGGAACTACAGGCAGGAGGACGGCGGCGGTATCATCAGCGACATGTTTGCGCATTGGCAGTATGTCATCGAAAATCTTTTCGGAAAAATAAACGCATTGTCATGCATAGGCGCGACGCACATTGCCAAGCGCTGGGATGAAAATGGGAAAGAATACAAATGCACTGCCGACGATGCGGCATACGCCTGCTTCGAACTTGAAGACGACGTGATTGCGCAGTTCAATTCCTCTTGGGCTGTCAGAGTCCGCAGGGACGATCTCTTCGTTATGCAGGTTGACGGAGAAAAAGGATCCGCAGTGGCAGGCCTCAGAAAATGCTGGATTCAGCCCCAGTCGGCGACCCCCAAGGCTGTCTGGAATCCCGACATAGACAATCCAATAGATTTCTACAAGGGATGGACTGAAGTTCCAGACACGCAATCCTATGACAATGCCTTCAAAGTGCAATGGGAGCTCTTTTTGAAGCACGTAGTTCTGGACGAGCCGTTCAGATGGAATTTCCTCGAAGGCGCGAAAGGAGTGCAGATCTCCGAAAAGGCGATTGAGTCCTGGAATGCGAGACGATGGATCGAAATCCCATCTCTCCTGAAAGGCAAGTGACATTTTCAGAGAAGGCAGGAAAAGTCCTTAGGCTACGTCAAATTACCATGTATTTTTCCATGGAGTCCATGACTGCTTTCACATTTTCGAGGGGAAGTCCTGGATAAAGCCCATATACCATCATCAAACCGCCCCTTTTCGATCCGAGCTTTTCCACCTCCTCTCGGATTAGCGAATCAATCTGGGATGGAGAGCCGAAGGGGCTTATCTTTTGCCTGTCTATATCAAGCTCGACGCACACTTTTCCCGCGAATTTTGCGGAAATCCAGTCAATACCGTTTACAAGATCTTGCAGATTGACAATTTGAACGCCTGAATCTAGCAGGTCGTCAGCGAGTGCGCGGATGTCCTCCGTCAGAATGTCAACGCCATTCCGTAACTTTCTGAATTTGGCGGTTTGAATTTTTCCGTTTTTTCTTCTGAATTTTCTTCGGATTTTGTTCTTCCGCATGTTTTTCTTCTGTTTTCTTC
>DYRX01000167.1 GCA_020718525.1 Victivallis vadensis | reverse complement strand
CCGGTGACTGAAAACGATACAATCCCTTTTTCCACGGGTTAGGAAGTCTGAAATAGGAGAAAGTATAAAAAACAGAGACTGTCTTCAGCCGAAGAGCTGTTTGACGACGTCGTTCGGTGTGACTATTCCAATCTGCATGCCTTTTTCATCCGATACTGCAAGGAGCGGCACCTTGCTCTTTTTTGCCGTATCCAGAATTTCATCCAGAGACGCGTTCTGATCTATCGAAAGGATTGGTCTGAGTATTTCGCTCACTTCTTTCGTCTTCCATTCGCTTTCAGGGATATTGAAGATCGCGTCATAGACGCTGAAAAGTCCTTTCCATCTTTCTCCCTGCTTCGATGCGGCGCCTGCAACAGGAAGGCGCGAGCGTCCGCTTTTCTTCGAGACGAGCACTGCCTTCTCGATGCTGTCGCCGAGCTCCACCTGGTGGACATTTGAAATTGTCTGCATCACATCCCTGGCTCTTAGCGAGCCGAAATCCAAAGATTTGTCAAGTATCTCCGCCGCATCGGAATCAATGATTCCCGCGCTCTCGCTGTCCTTTAGAAAGAGGGAGAAATCTTCCCGCATGAGCCTTTTCGCACTGTCTTCGTCGCTTTCCTTCCTTCCTGCAATTTTTCCGATCAGTCCGGTGAAGAAGGACATCATTCGGACAGGGACGTAGAGGACGATGTAGGACGCGTAAAGTATGTACGCGAAAATGAGGCACCTCTGGCATGGCTGTTGGCGGAACCAGTCTTTGGGGATGATTTCCAGCATGAGCAGTATGGTTGACATCAGGGCTGTCATGGCGATCATGATGGCGGGACTGCTTATCCCCAGGCTGTCTGCTCCCTGCTTGGCCATGTTGGAAGCTATTGCTATGCATATGTTTGTGCCGATCAGAGTCGTGCTCAGCATATAGCCTGGGTGGCTCAGGAAAAAGTCGAGGATGCGGGCCCCCTTGACGTTGTTGTCAAGCGCGTGCCTCAGCCTCGGCTTCAGGATGGAGACAAGTCCTGTCTCGATGCCGCTGAAGAAGCCCTGTATGAGCATGAAGATCAGAGCGAGAATAAAATAAGTCATGCCCCTCCTCCTTCAGCTTCCGGAAGCATTGGCGTGCTGGTCGCCTCCAAAGGATATCTGAACTCCGCCTCGACCACAGTGTTGTTGCTGACGGCTATCGCAGTGAATCTGGCATGGTTTATCTCGATCACGTCGCCGACTTCAGGGACCCTGCCTAATTTCTCAAGAAAAATGCCATTGATGCTCGCGGGGGAATCCGGAGGCTGTTCCCAGCCGCTGATCTCGCCAATGTCGGAAAGAAGAACATTTCCGCCTGTGTGCCAGACCCCCGCGAAGAAACGCCGGATTTCCCAGTCCGGAGTCTCATATTCACCCTCCATCTCGCCGACGATCTCCTCATAGACATCCTTTACCCTGAGAATCCCTGATATTCCACCAAATTCGTCGCAGACAAGCGCCACTGGTGTCTTTTTCTTCTTCAGATGTGAAAACGCCTTGATTATGCTGGTGTTTTCAGGAAGGAATACAGCTCTGAACACGCAGTCGCTTTCGAACCATCTGGGACGCTTTTCAGGCTCAAGCATGAAAAAGCGCTTCGACGAAAGAAAGTGCTCCGCGTCGTCAATGTCCTTTCCGGCAACAGGATAAAAAAGCTGGCAGGAGCTCCTGATTTCATTTGCGATTTCCTCGGAGCTCATGTCCTTCCTGACGCATTCTATGAAATTTCTCGGGCGCGAAATGCGGGAGACGCGGGCGTTCCGTATGCTGAAGATGTCGCCTATCAGCTCCGTCTCTCTTTCCGAGAAAGCCCCGAGCGAATCAGCCATCTGCACATAGGATGCGTATTCTCCGGGGGAAAGAGGCATCTGCCTCTTGCGCCCCATTATGTTTAAGATTGCAGATGAGATTTTTTCGATCAGAAGAATGAGCGGCATCAGCCCCCGCTTTATATACCATACCGGCAGAACAACAAGGTCGGAGGTCTTTTCGCTGTTGAGAATCGCGATCATTTTGGGGGTGACTTCCCCGAACATGAGCAGAATGAAGACTGTAAGTAGTATCGAGACCGCCAGCTTGAGATATTCGTTGAAATGAAACCTGGAAAGCAACTCGTTGTCGAGCATCGAAATGCCGGTATTGACGAACATGTTGCCGAGGATCAGAACGATCAAAGTCCTGTTGTAGTCCTCCATGAGGGAGGCAATTTTGCGGCGCAGATGGGAATCGCACGACTTGTAGGAGAGCAGTCTGGCGCGGCTCAGCGAGAAGAGCGCCGTTTCGGAGCCGGAGAAAAACGCCGAGCCCGCCACCAAAATGAGGAGGCACACGATTTCAGCGAGAAAAATCAATCCGTCGTTCATTGATGGAAATGCATTGTTGTGGCGGGAAATTCCTTCATCGGGTCATACTTGTCATGGAGAAAGCTCTTCAAGAATTCGAAGCGCCGTCTCCGACGGATTTTTTGCCGCGGTGACAGGTCTGCCGACCACGATGAAATCCGCACCTTTGTCCGAAGCCTCTTTTGGTGTCATAATTCTCTCTTGATCATCCTTCGAAGAAAAGGCCGGTCTTATGCCAGGAATGACAAGGCAGAAAGATTCGCCGCAGGATTTCCTTATCATGTCAATCTCGTGCGCTGACGCAACAACTCCGTCAAGCCCTGCCTCCTTTGCGAGATTCGCAAGATGAAGGACATGCGTCCCGGCCTTGTAGCCGCAAGGCGCATTGATGGCTGACGCAAGCTTGGCGTCGTCCATACTCGTCAGGACCGTGACGGCGATGAGACGCATTTCAGGTCTTTTCGCCCTTGCCGAATCAAGCGCGGCGCGCATCATTTCCCTTCCGCCAGACGCATGGACATTGAGCATGTCAACAGAATGGCGTGCCGCGGATTCGACAGATTTGGCGACCGTGTTGGGGATGTCGTGAAATTTCAAATCCAGAAATATTCTGCCACCGGCATTTTTTATTCTGCGCAGAATGTCAGGACCGTCCGATGTGAAGAGCTGGCTTCCCACTTTGAACCACTTGACATGTTCCACAGTGCTTTCCACGAGGCGCATTGCGGCGTCGGGAGATTCGTAGTCAAGCGCGACTATCAGCTCAGTTTTCTTCGTCATCAATTTTTCTCCGTATTCTGGTTGAATTTATTCCCGGCTAAGATTCCACTAATTGCCGAATTTTCAAGCTTCAAACGGAGTTTTGATGCCGATGTAAAAAAAGCCCCGCTTCCTTTCCAGGAAACGGGGCGGATTTCCGAGCCTATTGATCAGTAGGCATATGGAGGAGTGTCAATCCCCTTCTTGTCGTTGTCGAAGAGATACTGATCAAAGCCGTAGTCGTTCTGATCTATCGGTCCGGCCTTTATGCCGTACTTGTCAACTTTGTCATTGAGCTTTTTGATTTCGTTCGCCGTGTTTTCAGGCAGAGCGGAGTCGGGCGCAATCTGTGCGCACTCTATGACTGCAACAAGCTCGGAAGTCTTGTGAACTTCCGATTCACTGCTGACGGCCCATCCGATCAGAGGAAGATCCCCGACCCATGGCATCTTGTTCACACTGCGCACAACATTCTTCTTCTGGAGCCCGCCGATGACAAACTTCGAAGCGTTGTTTCTGACAAGAACCTTTGTCGAAACATCACTTTTCGATGTTCTCGGATATCCGTTGTCCATGAAACCGATCAGGCTTGTGTTCTCCATTTGGACATTCAATGTCGTCGCGTCTTCGCAGACGATTGGGGTCATCGTCAGTTTGAATCCGTAACCATGAATTGCGGTGTCAACTTCTGTGTCCCTCTGGACCGCGTAGCCCTGATCAGCATTCCAATTAGCCTGTCTGACCCACTGATATGTATAGACCGTCGCCGCGCCTGGGGCGCCTGCGGCAGTCGCATCTGCGGCGACCAGAACTGAAGCGGCTCTCTCGAAGGTCACATTGTAGATGTTGTTGACTCTGTAGCCGATGGTTTCGCGGTTGTTTGTGTTGCCGTTGACGTCGCGGACATCTCTGAGCTTCACAAATCTTGCGCCCTGCGCCTGTGCTTCGCCCTGGTTGATCTCGACGGAGTAGATGTCTCTTGAGCCATCGTTGATCTTCGTGATCACAATGTCACCGCGGTAGAACGGATTTGCAATCGCCGGCGGCGCTCCGCCGACTGTGCCGTCGTTCCATGTGAGCGTGATCTCTTCGCCGTGCTCGTCGAAGGCCTGGAAGCGGTAGCGGTTGTTGCTAAGACCGGTCGTGTCGTTGACAGGCGGATTGGATCCGGCAGGGTATATTCTCGCGTCAGTCACGCGGATATAGCTCATAACTCCTCTGTCAGGAATCTTTTTTCCGTCCTGATAGTTGGGAATCCTGTTGAGACTTTCAACGTAGCCTTCCTGATTGTTCTGAAGCGCGAGCTGTCCTGATGTGACAACGCTGGCTTTGCTCTTCGCGACCAGGAAATCAAGATACTTCGTATTCCATTTCGGGCTGAAATTAACGTACTGGGTGTGAGAGTCGCCGATGTTCGGCATGCTCGGATTCATCGTGACGAAATCCCAGCCATGTCCATATCTGCTGGCAACCGCGAAGAAGTCTCTGCCAGGTCCGTTTTTCCACGCCTGGAAGTCAACTCCTATCGTTCCGTCGTTCTCAGTGTCAATCTCGTAGATGCTGTACTTCACGAAGACTTCCGAAATCGGAACGTCGTACTGCTGTATCATCTCATTGATGTTCTTGACGTTGTAGTTGGGGACGTAGATCACCATTCCGTTCAGCTCGCTGTCAACGAAGACCTTGTCTTTGCCTCCCTGTAGCTCGTCCGGGTCGTTCGAGTGGTTCAGACCGACGTTGTAGAGCTTGTCGTAGAGCCACTGGGCGCTGGTGTATTTCGGGAAATAGGCATAAGTGTATGTTCCCGAAGAGGATGTAAGATCCGGTTTGTCGAGAGCCTCGACCATTTCGTCGAAGCCCATGCCATTTCTCTGCTTGAGAAAACGAAAATCTTCCGCTGAAACAACCAGTGCGCCGGTTCCGTCGTTGAACTTGATGCACTCGACCTTGGTCGTGTCGGGCTTGATCCTGTTCATCATTGCGGCGGTTCTGATGTATGGACGCAACTCTTCCGGATCCGCATGCTTGAGCACATAGACCTTGGTCACAATATCAGGATCGTTGTTGGCATTGATGAAATGGATGTTTTTGTCGTTGTCTTTCACCTGGAGGTGAATCTGCGGCTGAAGCTGGCTTGGCCAGGGCTGGGGAGTGGGAGCTCCGGTGTTGTTTGCGGCTCTGACGCCTGCGGCTCCGAACGCCATCAGCATCGAAAAAAATATGAACTTTCTCATTTTCATTCTGAAGTCCTCCTTTCTAGTTTAGTCTTGTTTTTTCACTTCTTCGGCACTCTTTGACGCATCGCTCTCGTCTTTGCGCATCATGTCCGAAGCGCTGACAAGCTTGCCTGCGAAATCACTGAGATTCGAATCAGGATTCGCATGTTTGACCTCGATTGTCACAAAGACCTGCGACTTGGATTTGGATTCCGTTGCCGCGCCGCAGAGATATTTCAGGCCGGGAATGTCCCCGAGAAATGGGATTCCGTTGTACTGCTTGACGATCAGATCCCTGTCGAAGACGCCGATCAGCTTTTCCTGGCCGGGCATCACGCTTGCCCAGGATCTGAATGTGTAAAGATTCTGAGCGTCGCTTCCGTTGCTGGTCTTTTCCACTGTGTCGAGAACTCTTGTCACATACCCAAATTCCAGGCATGCCGCGCCAGTTCCGTTTTCGCGGACAGCGTCCTTCTCGCCTTCATAGCCGCCCTTGAAATTGATCACAGGATTTCTCAGGTAGAACCATACATCCATGCCTGCCGCCTTGACGTATGTGTTCTGATCCTTGTCCTTCTGTATGTCCTGGTAATTCGGGGTGAAGCGGATTTTATACTTCGCCTTGGAAAATCCGTCGTTGCCCGGATCGGAATGAAAGTCGTTGACAACGGTCAGCGACGCCGAGCTGGCTATGTATGCCTTGCCTTTCTGCGCAAGAAGCCTGATGAATGTCGCGTCAATCTGAGGCGCCACCATGAAGCCGCCCCAGGAATGCGACATCTGCGAGAGGATGTCAACCGAATTTGTAACGTTCGAAACGTCGGTGAAGGAGTCGAACTTGAAATAGTCGAACCCAGCTCCGAAAAGTTTCGCGCCGGGACCGTTCTTCCAGCTCACGTAGTCTATTCCGAGCTCCTTGAGATCGTTGTCGTTGATCTCGTAGATGTTCAGCTTGACTTCCATCTGCGGGACTGGTCTGTCAAGTATCCCGTACCAGTCGAAGGACTTCTTGCCGTCCGAATACGAGTCCTTGAAGTAGTAGAAGCTGTTCTTGGCGTCGAAGAAGTATTCTCCGTCTTCGCTTCCTACCGTCGGTCCAACCTTGACCAGGGTAGGAGAAAAGCGGTATTTAGGATAATATACGAACTTGTAGATGCCGGAGCCGTCGTAGATCGAGCCAAGGCTGTCTATCTTCGAAGGCCTGTCAAGCTTCGCAACCATGTCGTCAACAAACGGAACCATGTCAACGCCAGTGTTGACCACAATGTATTCCTTGGAGTCCTTCTTGTAGGAAAGCCTTTCCACGGTCGAGGCATAGTAGTATCTCTGGACTGCACCCAGAACCCATGGAGTGATGTCCGCGCCCTTGGCATGCTTTAGCTCGTAGACCTTGCTGACCATGTATTTCTGGTCGCGGTCCTCGAGAAGCCTGATCTGCCGCAGACCGTCCTCGTTCCTCCTGATCCTGTAGTTGACGACCGACGCCTCCTGGGGATTCTGCGCTACAGGCAGTTCCTGCGCGCCCAAGCTTCCGCCCACGAGCGCGGCGACAGCCATGGAGAGTTTCCACTTCATACCTTTCATCCTTCCTCCTTCTAATAATATTTTGGAACCTGAAGACGCGAAATAAAACGGAGCGCAAGTTAAGCCCCGATTGTTAGGATAATGTTAGCTCATGTTTAATATTCTGCGATTGTCAAATAATAAGAGTAATTTTCCCAAACGCGCCCCGGACACGGTAAATCGCCAGTAAAAGTGGATGCATATCCGATTTAAATACCTTGTTATCAGCGTGATATGACAGCAAGAGCAATGATCTGATTTAAAAATTTGCCTGTGTGAGTGCGCAAGAATCAAGGAATCTGGCGCTGAACAGGGCAGATTCCGCCTCCGCCTCTATCGGCAAATTCCAAAAACTCCTCAATCCTAAATGGAAATCTCCCCCATCAGGGGCTATAATTCCGGTCTTGGCGCGCTTTGCAGATGATTGCACGCAGAATAATGCTCCAAAAGAGGCTTTGAGATGGATCTGAAGGGAAAATATCTTGTTGTAACCGGAGGCGCTGGCTTCATCGGAAGCGCCTTTGTGTGGGAACTGAACAGAAGAAACTTCGATTCGATCATCGTAGTGGATCATCTCGGTTCTTCCGAGAAATGGAGCAATCTCAGAGGACTCAAATTTGCGGACTACTTCGAGAAAGACAGCTTTTTGAAAATCCTTCGGGAGAGCCCGCTTGCTTCGTCAATAGGCGGCATCGTCCATCTGGGAGCCTGCTCCTCAACGACTGAGCCGGATGCCAGCTACCTCGCCGAAAACAATTTTTCCTACACGAAGGAACTTGCGAATTTCGCAATGTCGCGAAAAATAAGGTTTGCAACTGCTTCAAGCGCGGCAACTTACGGAGATGGAAGCATGGGCTGGGACGACGACGAGTCGAAGCTGGACTCCCTTCGCCCGCTGAACATGTACGGATACTCGAAGCATCTCTTCGATCTCTGGGCGAAGAGAAACGGACTTCTCGGAGAGATCTGCTCGGTCAAGTTCAGCAATGTCTTTGGTCCGAACGAATGGCACAAGGGCGAGATGCGAAGCGTCGCATGCAAGGCTTTCGAGCAGATCAGGGACACTGGAAAAATACGCTTATTCAAGTCGCTGAATCCCGATTTTGGCGACGGAGAGCAGAAGAGGGATTTCATCTACGTCAAAGACGCGGTCAAGATGCTTCTTTTTCTCGTGGAAAGAGGCAAGTCCGGTATTTTCAATGTTTCAAGCGGAAAGGCGGAGACTTGGAATTCTCTGGCAGGTGCAATGTTCCGGGCGCTTGGCAAGCCCACGCAGATAGAATACATCCCAATGCCAGAGAAGCTTGCTGAAAAATACCAGTACTACACCTGCGCAAAAAATGACAAGCTGAGAGGCGAGGGCTACTCGGAGGAGCTATTCCCTCTCGACGACGCAGTCCGCGACTATGTTGTCTCATATCTCTCGACAGGAAGGCGGATTGCCGACTGATGAACATGGAAGAAATACGCTCGATTGCCGTGGACGATGCGGACAAGCTTGCCGCCCTTGACGCGCAGGGATTTTTTGCCGCCCCTGGCGAAGATCTCGAGCATTATAAGGCAAGGATTATTTCCATCCTTTCCGACCTGGAGGCCTTCAACGGAGAGCTAGTCAGCGAGGGCGGAGCCGAAATAATCTCCTCGATAAAAGTCAGTCCGAAGGGCAGAATCAACCCTGAGATACTCGAAGAATCTGCTGAGATCACATCAGCAGCGTACGACTTTATAATTTCCTGGGTGCCAGGCTTCTTTCCTGAGAAAAGCATAGGTCCGCTATGGGGCGGTTGCGCAATATCTTTCGATGAATCCCAGCTCTCGGTCTTCATCATAAGGGCAGATTTCGCAAAGAAAAATAAGTGGCTCTTCTACCGCAGAGACGAACTTCTGTCGCACGAGCTCTGCCATATCGCGAGAATGCCGCTGGATGACAAGCTTTTCGAGGAGTTTTTCGCCTACAGGCTCTCACCAAGCGCTTTTCGAAGGTATTTCGGAAGCTGTTTCAGAACGCAGGCCGACAGCCTTCTCTTCATATTTCCGATTTTTCTTCTGCTTGCCGTTCAGATTGTGGAAAGCCTGGGACTGCTCCGGATTCCGGTCATGCCTTTCTGGATTCTCTCCGGGCTTTTTCCGGCATTTTTAATCGCGCGCAACATCCACGTGAGAGCGACCGCATATCGCGCCGCCCGCATTCTGAAATCTTACGGAATAGAAAAAGCTTTCTCTGTCCTTTTCAGATGCACATCGGAAGAAATCTCAGAAATATCAAAGTTTCAATCAAAGGCTGAGTTTTCCGCATATGCGGATCGCAAGGCGGCAAAGGAAGTCAGATGGATCGTCATTCGGCATAGGTTCTGCTGATATTTGAAATAATTTAGTTGAATACGAACCCAGTATGCCAGTATCTCCGAGAATGACCCGGATTCGGAAAAGCACTTCGCGTACACGATGGACTAAACACGACACGAAGCACGTGAACGATTACGTGAA
>DYRX01000166.1 GCA_020718525.1 Victivallis vadensis | reverse complement strand
ATTACAGGGACTTCTTGACAGGATACAGAAGGACGCGCTGGACAAGATCGCGAAGGAGCGCGAGGCTGTCGTTTCCAGCGCGAAGAAAGAATCTGACGCCCTTTTGGCCCAAGCCAAACAGCAGGCTGAAGATATAGTTAAAAAGGCCAAGGCGGAGGCGGATGCCGAACTGCAGAAATCAGAGGCGGCGATGCGCCAGGCACTCCGCGACATACTGATAAGCCTCAAGACAGAGCTTCTAGAAAGACTGCGCAGAATTCTGAAGGAATCTGTAGGTACTGCAATGACGGCGGAGCTCATGTCCGGCATAATCAGGCAGATGGTGACAGCATACATTTCGTCCGGCAGGACTCCCGACGGTGTCGAGGCTCTTCTCTCGGCGAAGGATTTGGAGACCATGCGCTCCTCACTGATGGCGTCTCTTGCCGCCGACATAAAGGTGAAGCCCGAATTTTCCCTGGCATCAGACATAAATGCCGGAATAAAGATAGGCTTCAAGGGAGACGACGTTTTCCTTGATTTCAGTGACGACGCGATCGCCGATCTGATCTGTTCGTATCTTAGTCCGAAGCTTGTCGCGATATTAAAAGAGCAAAAAGGGGGCTGAGCTTGGCCTGGCGCAAGCTTTGTGCTAAGCCGGCCGGACGCTTATTCTTTCAGGGTTTGAACTTGTGAAAACATCTTATTGCTACATTCTAAGTTCAGTGCCGACGCTTCGCTTCGGAGAGGCACCGCCGCTCTCTTCCGAGCGATTCCTTTCGCATTGCTCCGCCTGGCTTTCTCCAACAGAAATGAGGACTTTGTCGGAAGCGTCTCTGGAACCTCGGCCAGACTGCAGTCCAGCCGCGCACGGCTCCCTCGTTGCGTGGAACAACTGGGAAACTGCCCTTCGAAACAAAATAGCAACCCTGCGCCGGGCGCAGTTCAAATCTGACCCTCAGAGTTTTTTGAGACGCGAAGGCGACTTTTTTTCAGAGATTGACAAGATTGTCCAGGAGGCGTTTTCTCTTGACGATCCTCTTGCAAGAGAAAAGGAGCTTGACGCCGCGAGATGGAGGCGGCTTGACGAGATTGAGTCCAAAGGATTGTTCTCGTTTCCAAGAATCTTCTCCTACCGGCTGAAACTGCTCATGCTTGAAAAATGGAGCTCCAGAACTCGCGAGAGCGGCGGAGAATCCCTTGAGAAAATTCTCGACGCCGTCTTCAAAGAGGGAGCTGGTGCGGAAAGTCCCGCTGAATTGCTTTCTTAGAAACACACTACGGAAGGATACATAAAAAATGCTTGACAGCAACAAGGGCAGAATATGCGGGGTGAACGGAAACATGATAAATGTCGAGTTCGACACCTTCGTCACCCAGAATGAAGTCGCATACGCGGTCACGGGTGGCAAGCGGCTCAAATCCGAGGTCATACGAGTTCGTGGAAAGCGTGCCGATTTGCAGGTCTTCGAGGACACGAAGGGGCTCAAGGTCGGCGACGCGATCGAGTTCACCGACAATCTTCTTAGCGTCAAGCTGGGGCCAGGTCTTCTCGGCCAGGTCTTTGACGGACTGCAGAATCCTCTCAACAAGCTTGCGGAATCTTCGGGATTCTTCCTTGAGAGAGGTGTTTACATGGACGCTCTCGATTCCGCGTCCGAATGGGATTTCACACCAGTCGCCAAAGTCGGAGACAAGCTTTCTCCCGGCGATTTGATCGGCACTGTCCCTGAAGGCATTTTCAAGCACAGGATCATGCTTCCATTCTCCATGGCGGGAACCTGGACTGTCTCCGAAATCGCAAAGCCCGGAAAAATGAGGCTTGACGCGACTGTCGCAAAAGTTGAAAGCGGGAAGGGTGTCCGCAAAGAGCTCGGAATGGTGCAGGAATGGCCGGTGAAAATTCCTATCAAAAACTACAAGGAGAAAATCCTTCCCCAGGAGCCTCTGATCACACAGCAGAGAATCATTGACACATTTTTTCCAGTGGCGACTGGCGGGACTTTTTGCACGCCGGGACCTTTCGGCGCAGGCAAGACAGTTCTTCAGCATGCGCTGAGCCGATATGCCGAGGCCGATGTCGTGATTGTCGCCGCATGCGGTGAGAGAGCCGGGGAAGTCGTCGAGATACTCAGGGAGTTCCCGCATCTGGAGGATCCCAAGACTGGCAGAACACTCATGGAGAGATCCATAATCATATGCAACACCAGCTCGATGCCTGTCGCCGCCAGGGAAGCGTCCGTCTACACCGCGGTAACTCTCGCGGAATATTACAGACAGATGGGGCTGAACTGCCTTCTCCTCGCGGATTCGACATCAAGATGGGCGCAGGCGCTCAGAGAAATGTCCGGACGCCTGGAAGAGATCCCCGGAGAGGAGGCGTTTCCAGCCTATCTTGAGTCGCTGATCGCCGGATTCTATGAGAGGGCGGGGATTGTCCGCCTCAATGACGGCGGCTTCGGATCCGTGACAATAGGCGGTGCAGTAAGTCCTGCCGGTGGAAACTTCGAGGAGCCTGTCACGCAGGCGACACTCAAGGTTGTGGGCGCCTTTCTGGGTCTTTCCCGCGACAGGGCGAACGCCCGCAGATTCCCTGCGATACATCCGCTCGACAGTTGGAGCAAGTATCCCAGCATTGTTGACAAAAAGGAGCTTTCCTTCGCGCAGTCGCTCATGCGGAGAGGGAGCGAGGTCAACCAGATGATGAAGGTCATCGGAGAAGAGGGAACCAGCATTGACGATTTCCAGACCTTCCTCAAAAGCGAATTTCTCGACTCTGTCTATCTTCAGCAGAACACATTCGACGAAGTTGACGGAGCGACCAGCAGGGAGCGCCAGAACTACGCCTTTGCAAAAGTCATAAGCCTTGCCAGGGCGCAGTACAAGTTTCAGACCAAGGACGAGGCCCGCAAATTCTTCCAGGAGCTCAGGCAGATCTTTGTTGACTGGAACTATAAAAAATTCATGTCAGACGAATTCAAGGCGCTCGAGACGCGCCTCGACGCCAAAATGAAGGAGCGTGCCAATGCGTAAAGTCTATCATAGAATCATACAGATCGCCGGCAACGTGATAAGCGTCGAAGCAGACGACGTCGCATACGGAGAGCTTGCGGAGGTCAGCGGAACAAGGGGGACTTCCCTGGCGCAGGTCATCAGGCTTCAGGACAAAAAAGTCTCCCTGCAGGTTTTTGCCGGAAGCAGAGGCATTTCGACTGACAGCGAGGTGAGGTTCCTCGGGAAGCCCATGCAGGTTTCCTCGAGCGAAGATCTGCTTGGCAGGGTCTTCAACGGAAGCGGCGTTCCACGCGATTCCAAGCCGCCGGTCAAAGACAAGATCATCGAGATTGGCGGTCCCTCGGTGAACCCCGCGAAAAGAATCATTCCTTCGAGAATGATCAGAACCGGAATTCCAATGATTGACGTATTCAACACACTGGTCAGCTCGCAGAAGCTTCCGATTTTCTCGGTCGCCGGAGAGCCTTACAACCAGTTGCTCGCCAGAATCGCGATGCAGGCGGAAGTTGACGTGATCATCCTCGGCGGAATGGGCCTCAAATACGACGACTTCCTCTTTTTCCGGGACACACTTGACGAGCACGGAGCTCTCTCAAGAACTGTCATGTTCATCCACACAGCATCCGACCCGGTCGTGGAATGCCTCCTCGTTCCCGATATGGCGCTCGCCGTCGCTGAAACTTATGCGCTCAACAAGAAAAATGTGCTGGTGCTTCTGACGGACATGTCCAATTTTGCTGACTCTCTGAAAGAAATTGCCATCACAATGGAGCAGATTCCCTCGAACAGAGGCTACCCAGGCGACCTCTACAGCCAGCTTGCGGCAAGATATGAAAAGGCCGTTGACTTCGAAAACGCCGGCTCTATAACTGTCCTCGCTGTCACAACCATGCCTGGCGACGACGTGACTCATCCGATTCCTGACAACACCGGCTACATCACGGAAGGGCAGTTCTATCTCAGAAACGGAAGAATTGAGCCGTTTGGCTCGCTCAGCCGTCTCAAACAGCTTGTGAACGACAGGACACGCGCAGATCACAGGGCCATAATGGACACATTGATAAGGCTTTATGCCGAATACAAGGAAACTTTGGAAAAGCAGTCCATGGGATTCCGGATGAGTAGCTGGGACAGCAAGCTCCTCAAATACGGAAAGCTCTTCGAGGAGAAGATGATGGACCTGTCCGTGAATATTCCTCTCGAAGACGCCCTCGACCTCGGCTGGAAGCTCCTCTCCGACTGCTTCGATAAGAACGAGACCGGAGTCAAAAGCGATCTTCTGAAGGAGTTCTGGCCTAAGGATAAAAATTGAGGAGTCTCAATTTTCTGCGGAAAGCGAGCATCCGCCATTTGAGAATTCCACGGCAATCTGAAAAGTTGGAATAGAAATATGCCAAAAATTAAACTGACAAAAAGCGAACTGAAGTCTCAGCGGGACTCCCTGCGCCAGTTTTCGCGCTTTCTTCCGACTCTACAACTGAAGAAACAACAGCTTCAGCTCGAAATGAGGCGCTGTCAGGACGAAATAGACAAACTCCACGAGGAAATGAAGAGAAGCTCCGATTCGGTCGCTCGCTGGTCTGCCCTCTTCGCAGATTCCAATGCCGCCCAGAAAATTTCCGGACTGCTGAAACTTATCGCCGTCCGCACTGAAACCCACAATATTGCAGGCGTTGATTTTCCAGCCTTCGTCTCCGCCGACTTCGATGTCTCCCCATATGATCTTTTCTCGGAAGAGCCTTGGATTGATGATGCTATTCTTTCAGTGAAGACCCTTCTTGAGCAGAAACTGCGCGAAAAGATTTTGCGCCGCCAGCACGAATGCATAAACACTGAATTGAGAACGACTACCCAAAGAGTGAATCTCTTCGAGAAAATCAAAATACCGCAGTCGAAGGAAAATATCCGCGTGATACAGATATACCTCGGCGATCAGGACACGGCAGGCGTCGCCCGCGCGAAAATCGCGAAATCCAAACTCGGAGAAATCGCATGATCGTAAGCATGAAAAAGACCTGTCTGATCGCCCTTCTGCAGGACAGAGATTCGGCTTTGGCGGAATTGACAAAGCTTGGCGTCATGCATGTCTCTGTCAAATCTAGCAGGGAAAGCGCGGACAGAAGCGGGATCGAGCAGAAGATCCAGACACTGGACTCGGCATACAACACAATCGTCTCCAGCAAAGGCTCGGGGAAATCAAGTTCTGCGAAATTCGCAGATTTGGACACGCCTGCGCTTCATGAAGCCGCGCTGAAGATAATGGAAAAGCTTTCCGAATTGTCAAAGACCCGCGACAGGCTTCTTGCCAGCAGGGAAAAGCTTCTGCCCTGGGGAAATTTCGATTCTTCGGCGCTTGCAAAGCTGAACAAGAGTGGAATCAACATCGGGCTTTGCTCTGCGCCTGAAAGCGTCTTTGAGGAGCTTCGCCGGAAATGCACAGCGGTTCTCATCCGGGAAAGCAAGGGGCTCTCGTTTTTTGCAGTCATCTCCGACCAGGCTCTGGACAGCTCTCTTCCCTTCGTCCAGCTTCCCCCGGAAGCGCTTGCGGAGATCGAGAGACAGATTTTGGCGAATTCGCAGGAGAGCAAGAAGCTCGAGGATGATCTTGCCTCGATGAAGAAGAGGCTACATGATCTGTCGGGCTATAAAAAAGAGCTGATGGTCTGGAAAGAGTATCTCGCGGCGAGGGATGGAATGCTGGAAAGCGGCAAGCTTGTCTGCATATCAGGCTTCGTTCCGGAACCTTCCATTGCATTGCTTTCTGAAACTGCAAGGCTCAAGGGCTGGGGGCTTTCCATTGAAACCCCATCCGAGAACGATCAGGTTCCAACTCTGATCAAATATCCTTGGATCGCACAGGTCGTCAAGCCGATATTCGAGTTCATCGGAGTTTCTCCCGGATACCACGAATGGGATGTCTCGGCATGCTTCCTCTTCTTCTTCACGATATTTTTCTCGATGATTGTCGCAGACGCCGGATACGGAGTCCTCTTTCTGACTGCCGCCATCATACTTAAGATGAAATTCGGAAAGAAGGATGAGTTCCGTCTTCCCATCAATCTTTTCATCGTTCTGAGCTCCGCGACAATTTTCTGGGGGCTTATCACTGGCTCCTTTTTCGCGATTTCCACCGATAAACTGCCGCCGTTTCTAAGGGGGATGAAGATTTTCACGGATCCCGATTCGAAGGACAGGAACATTCAACTGCTCTGCTTCATTCTGGCGGCGACACATCTCTCCTTCGCCCGCGTCTGGAAGGCGGTCATAATCTCAAACCTCAAGTCCCTCGGACAGCTTGGCTGGGCATTCATGATCTGGGCTAATTTCTTTACAATAAGCGGCCTTATTGTCTTCGAGGCGCAGATCTGGAAATACACGCCTGTCCTCTATGCGATAGCCATCGTACTGCTCCTCCTCTTCTACGTTGACTGGAGAAATCTCGGTGAAATATTCAATTTTCCATTTTCCCTCGTCGGAAGCTTTACAGATGTGCTCTCGTATATAAGGCTCTACGCAGTGGGGCTCTCGTCCTTCTATATCGCTATGAACACCAACGACTTGGGATCCATGCTGATGATCAATCCGGTACTCACCGTCTTCGGGGTGCTTCTCATCTTTGTGGGGCATCTTGGCAATATCGTCATGTCGTTCCTCGGCGTGCTTGTGCATGGAATAAGGCTGAACACGCTGGAATTTTCCAATCACATGGAACTGCAATGGAAGGGGATTCCCTTCAAGGCGTTGAGGGAGCTTCCCTCGGGATTGAACAAAACAACAGAAAAATAACTCAAAAAAAGGAGACTGAAAATGGCTGACACGAATCTCATGTCCGAATCGCTTATAAGGGCGCTCTGCCAGGGAGGCGCGTTTTCGGCGGTTGCTTTTTCCGCAATGGGATCTGGACTAGGCACGGGCGCCGCTGGGACAGCGGCAATTGCGGCGTGGAAACGCTGTTACGGACAGAACAAGCCGGCATCGTTTCTTCTGCTCACATTTGCCGGGGCGCCGCTCTCGCAGACAATCTACGGATTCATCATCATGCTTCTCATCAACCAGAAAATCGGGATGACCACAAACATTGAACTGCTGAAGGTTTTCCCGCTCTTTCTGATGCTGGGCATCTTCGGAGGTATTGCCATGGGAATTTCCGGCTGGATGCAGGGCATCGCGGGCGCCGCCGCATGCGACGCATTCGGCGAAACCGACAAAGGCTTCGTCAACAACCTCATGATTCTGGGTATCGTCGAGACGGTCGCGATATTCACGCTGGGCTTCTCAATCGTACTTCTTCTTGCTGTCAAGGATGTCGCTCCAGCTGTCAGTCCCTGACGAAAAACTCGGAAAGAAAAGGATTTTACACATGCAGATCGAGGGGCTGATCCGGGAACTCCTGAAGGAGATTGGCGAAGACCCCGACAGGGATGGGCTCGCCGCGACGCCTTCGCGCGTAGCGAAAAGCTTCGCAACTCTCACCAGCGGCTACCATCAGGACATCCGCCAGATTGTGAAGGATGCAATCTTTGAAGAAAAATGCGACGACATGGTGATCCTGAAGAACATAGAATTCTACAGCCTTTGCGAGCATCATCTTCTGCCCTTCTACGGCAAATGCCATATCGGCTATATCCCGAAGGGCAGGATTTTTGGTGTGAGCAAGCTGGCGCGCATCGTTGACTGCTTCGCCCGCAGACTGCAGTTGCAGGAGCGCCTGACGCATCAGATCGCTCAGACGGTCCTTGACGCCGTCCAGCCCGAAGGCGTGGGTGTCGTCATGGAGGCACAGCACATGTGCATGACCATGAGAGGCGTAGAGAAACAGGAGTCAATGATGGTGACGTCCGCCATGCTGGGCAGTTTCAGGAAGGAACAGGCGACCAGATACGAATTTCTGCGTCTCATAGACAAGGGCTGAACAAGGGCCTTTTGCCCCAGCGTTTGTATTTTGAAAAGGAATCGAATGAGAAAAATCGAATATGAAGACAGGGCTTGCGACCTATGTGCTGGAAGGGATCTTGAGGAGATTTGGAAGTATTCCATCAAGTCCCGCACTAAAAGCGACATAACGCAATGGAAAGTTAGAAATGTGATCTGCAGGAATTGCGGATTTGCATTTGTATCTCCGGCTCCCACTCGAAAAAGCCTCGAGTCGCACTATGGAGATTCCTTCGAGCTATTTGCCGGGCAGAAGCCTGACTACTCCATCGGAAAGAGAATTCGCCTCATCAAGAAATATTCCGCAGGACGAAGCAAAAAAGCCTCATATCTTGAAATCGGAAGCAACAACTGTCCTGAATTTATGTCGGAACTAAAAAAAGTCACATCCAGCATTTCCACCATGGAAATAAATCAGAACTGCGACAGTTCGTACAAGAACCCCGACGAAATTCCTGCGAAATTCGCAGATATTGTGTCTGCCTACTTCGTCTTCGAGCATGTTCCGGATCCAAAGCGTCTCCTGATGACTTGTGCAAGAGTCATGTCGGACTCCGGACACATGATAATCGAAGTGCCAGATCTTGGCATCTATGCCAGGGATCCTGCAGGTCTATACCTCTGCGAGCACGTGAATCATTTTTCTCCATACACACTCTCTGTCGCGGCAAAGCTCTGCGGACTCGAACTTGTCGAGTTCAGCAGGGCCGAGTGCAGTAGGCCGTTCGGTTTCGTATCAGTATTTAAAAAGTCTCCGACCAAGACTGCTAGAGCCGGAAAAAACAAAGACGAATACATAATAAGCCGGGCGGCAATGCTTGAAGGTGTCAACACCATGAAAAACCTTTCAAGGAAGATTGCCGCCGCCAGAAGGAGAATGAACGAATTGGCGAAAGCTGGAGAAACGACAATTCTCTGGTCGGCCAACTGGAACTGCATGAGACTGCTCGACGGATTCGAGCTTCCCGCCAAAGCTTTGATTGTTGATTCAGACATAAGAAAAAAAGACTATTTCAAAAAAGTGTCGGTGCATCTTCCGTCCGAGAAGCTGGCTGAAATCGGCAAAGCGTCATATCTAGTTCTCAACGCTCCATTCTACGCGGACGAAATAAAGAGCTGGATTTTCGACAATACAGGACGCAGATTTACGAAAGAAGATTCTCTGATCTTGGATTATTATCAATGACCATGATGTGAAGATTCCGCGCGACGCAGTCGCACGGAAACGAATTAGTTCAGTGAATATTTGCTCCTGATCCCTGTGAACGGCTAGATTATTTCGCATCGAACAGCGACACTGAGTTCCTCAAAACGAGCTGTCATGAGTTGCGTGCTTTCACAAATCTTTCGACTTTGTCCAAGGTCAGACATCTGAATCCGCGACATCGTTAAAATCCGCGAGATTTAATCGTATGTCAACGCCATTCCGTAACTTTCTGAATTTGGCGGTTTGAATTTTTCCGTT
>DYRX01000477.1 GCA_020718525.1 Victivallis vadensis | reverse complement strand
TTAAGCTACCCAGAAAAAGGAAGTCAGAACAATCAGCGGTCTCCGTCGTCACGGCAAAATCAGCAGAACAGATTCCGAAACAAGCAGAACAGGAGTTTCAAGATAAAGAGATTAGCTATGACAAGAACCTATGATCCGCCTTTATGCTCTTGATTTGGCGTGATGCGAGCTTTGCCTTGGCCGCGAAATCCGGCCATGCGGAGACGGCCTCCGACACCTGGGCAAGCAGTTTTTCCGCCGTACCGATATTGAAGCGTTCCGCAAGTTCCAAGACATCGGATTTTGAAATTTCAGAGAATTTTCCGTTCACCGACATCAAGTGCTGATTGGTCCATTCTCCCTCCGGATTGTAGGCGTGCGTGACATCGTATGCTGGCGCAAACTGCCAGTCGCCACCCTCGCGCAGGATGAATGAAAAGTTCTTGCTGTGATCGTCGCAGTTTCTTGCCATGATGTTGAAAAGCATGCGGCGGAAAGCCTCCTCTATCGCGGAATACCCCAGTTCCAAACGCTTTATGACCATGAATAGCTGACTGTAGTCGTGGGTTCCTTTCTGCCTGTAGTCCATGTGCGAAATAGCGCACAGGGTCTGGATGTGATGCTTGCGGTTCCCATCTCTGTCGAACCTTCGTGTCATGAAATGCGCCCGTCCTCCCTCCAGCTCAAGCCTGGAGTCCATCATCTCGATCCCTGTGGCACGCGCCATCAAATGATAGGCGTATTCTATGCGTCCGTAGTCCTGAGTGCCGCCAAGCTCCTTGTCCGGGCCCATCCCATCGAATTTCAGTAGCCAGTGTTCAAATCCGGGAGCGACATCAAACTGTCCGCATCGTATCTCTCCCGTCTTCGGGTTCCACGCCACCGCAGCCTTGGCGCGGGCTCCGCCCGCAGAAGTCCCCACTTGGATTATCTGCATCAGAGCCGTCTTTGAGATGTGCTCCTCACCAAGCCGACCGTGAACGGCTATTCGCGCTCCTTCGACAAGCTCGGAAAGCTCGATCGCCGTGGCTCTCGGTATGGCCGGGCTGCGAGCCGGCTTGAATTCCAGAGCACCAAATCCTCTCTTTCCCATGTAGGCGAGGCGGTCGAGTGCGGTTATATTATCTCTGCTAACCCCCTTCGCCGCCATCCATGCGTTTATCAGGTTGTTGCCAAAATCGTCTGGCAGCGCATCGGCCAGCATTCCTGGAAGACGCTTGTAGGTCAGCTCCGCGATATCCGCAAACACGAAAGGCTCCGCACTTGAGGACAATGGCATCATGACCGGGGCAAGTTCAATTCCCAGCTTGATGAACTTAGGAGCATATTCAAACACATAGTAGCCAATCCCGGGATCAATCGCCACAGCTCCGACGGTCTTCCCCCAGACAATCACCTCTATCGCATTGACGGGCTTATACATCGGATAATCTCCTTGCCCTAGATACGCGACACCTTTCGGGCTTTCTGTTCTTCAGCATCTGCATTGGGCTCACCGATATCTGCGGCATGAGGCTGGCAAGCCAGTCCTCCCTCTCCAAACTGCGCAACACTTTTATCAGAGACTTAAGAGTGGTGCCCCTGCCGGACTCAAGCCTCTTTACAGCGTTAAGAGCTATCCCGGACATCTCGGCAAGTCGTTTCTGGTCTATGTTTTTTCGGAGCCGCAACGCACGTAGTTGCCGGCCGATTTCCCGCTCCCATTCCATATACGTCATATGACTATTCATTATAAGACCTTTTTTAGTCTATTATATTAAATTTTAGAATATAATATACTTTATTTAGCCTATTGCAAGAATAAATGAATAGATTTTTAGATATTGCGCAGTAATTGCAAAACTTCGGATGCGCAAGCATGTCCCTCCATGCCGATGTTTGCAAAAAATCGGCAAAACAGTATCGCCCATGGTGGGAATAAATATGAACCTAAATT
>DYRX01000010.1 GCA_020718525.1 Victivallis vadensis | reverse complement strand
AACGGAAATATTCAAACCGCCAAATTCAGAAAGTTACGGAATGGCGTTGACAATCTGGTTGGATTTTTTTATTCGTCCGCTCAAAGCGTCTATGGGACCTCCAAAACCGGTGCCAATGGCGGCAGGCGAAAACTCGTTTTTTAGCTCTTTGACGGCAGACTCTATATTTCTGAGTATTCCTGCGGCTCCATCTTCCCTGGCAACCTGGAAGGAAATATTTTTCAAGATTGTCCCGTCGGAATGACCTGCCGCAATCTGAAGCTTGGTTCCGCCGATTTCTATCCCTATGCATTTTTTCGCATCCATCCACTGCTCCTGCTATTTTGAATTTGCTTCGTTTTTCCTGCGGAATTCTCCCGGAGTGACTCCTGCAAGCCTTTTGAATTCAGTGCTAAGGCGGACTACATGCTTGAAACCCGTCAAATCGGCGATTTCCTTCAAAGTGAGTTCGGTCTCTGTCAGAAGCTCCTTCGCCTTTCTGAGCCGGAGCTTGCGCAGTTCCTTGGGTGGCGTGCTCTTTAAAAGTCTGCGGAACTTGACTTCGAGCCCGATCCTCGATACGCCGCTAAATTTTGCCACTTCCGAGATTGTCGGGTTTTTGCTTATATTTCGGCGAATATAGTCCATCGCCTTTGCCACAGGATCGTCTTCAACCGAGAAAAAATCGGTCGGAGGATGCCATGTGCGGAAACAATGGCGCTGGACTTCAGCCGGAGACTCCTTCGTCCCATGCACTTTCATCACCTTCCAAGGGGGTTCGAACGCCCTTATGTGGCGGTATATGCCCGGAAGATAAAGATCGTTTATCCGATAGTTCGACGGCAGATGCAGAGCAACTCTGAATTCAGTTTTCACGCAAATCTCCCCTCTCGTATAAAATCTATTACATCAAAGATGAAATGCAATTTTGCTAACGCCCATTCCTATATTGGATTTCGCTTCCGATCCGCATAGCGGTCGAATTTCAGACGTCTGATTCCGCGCGACGCAATCGCGCGGAATCAGTGAATGGAAATCTTTATTCATTGTTTACTCCCCGCTTTGACATATGAAAATGAAAGTGTAACCTTTCCGGTCTTTCAAGTACGAACAAGCAGGACAAGGAGCCACAGCACAGCGTACCAAGCGAGGACATTGCTCCACGGCTTTTCCGCGATGTGCCCGGACAGCAGTCGGAGCAGGAACTGGAGGGCGATCCGTTCTTATGCCGTTTCGCCATCGTCTTCGATCGGGAGGGCTACAGCCCGGAATTTTTCAGGGAGATCTTAGGCAGGGGACAGGATAGCCTGCCTGAGTTATGGCACGTCCTGTAAAAAAAAATCAAAAAAATATATAAATCGAATTGATTCTTTTAGTTCTCGTATTATTTTTTATACCCGCTTTGTCTTATGCCCAGGCTTGCGGCTTCTGCCGGCGCCCACATAGCTCAGCTGGTAGAGCACGTCCTTGGTAAGGACGAGGTCACCGGTTCAAGCCCGGTTGTGGGCTCCATTTTCCAGGAGTTGCCGGGAAGATTGGCGCGGGCCGGGTTGGATTTTGCAACTAATTACAATATAAGGAGATAGGTCATGGCGAAGGAAACATTTGTAAGGACGAAGCCGCATGTCAACGTCGGAACGATCGGCCACGTTGACCATGGCAAGACGACTCTTACCGCGGCTCTCACGAAGGTTCAGTCGAGCAAGGGAATGTCGAAGTTCATTCCCTACGACGAAGTTGCAAAGGCGTCGGAGAAGCAGGGGCGCCGCGACTCGACCAAAATTCTCACCATTGCCACGTCGCACGTCGAATACGAGTCTGCGAAGAGGCATTACGCGCACGTTGACTGCCCCGGACACGCAGACTATATCAAGAACATGATCACTGGTGCCGCGCAGATGGACGGAGCGATCCTGGTTGTCAGCGCCGTTGACGGTCCGATGCCGCAGACCCGCGAGCACATTCTTCTTGCAAAGCAGGTCGGCGTGCCGACGATTGTCGTATTCCTTAACAAGGTGGATCTTGTTGAAGATGAAGAACTTCTGGGATTGATTGAACTCGAGCTCCGCGAGCTCCTCACCAAATACGGATTCGACGGAGACAGCACTCCGATTGTCCGCGGATCCGCCATCAAGGCTATCAACGCCCCGACGCCGGATCATGCAGACGCGAAGTGCATACAGAATCTTCTTGACGCGGTTGACACTCATGTTCCGGATCCTGTCCGCGACAAGGATCAGGCGTTCCTGCTTCCTATTGAAGACGTCTTCTCGATTGAAGGACGTGGAACAGTTGTCACGGGAAGAGTCGAGAGGGGAACTGTCAGAGTCAATGATCCTGCTGAAATCGTCGGCATCAAGGCTACGGTTAAAGTTGTTGTTACAGGCGTCGAGATGTTCAGGAAAGAGCTCGGGATTGGCGAAGCCGGGGACAACGTCGGCTGTCTCCTCAGAGGCATCAAGAAGGAAGATGTCGAGCGCGGCCAGGTTCTTGCGAAGCCGGGTTCAGTGAATCCGCACACAGATTTCAAGGCGGAGCTCTATGTTCTGAGCAAGGAAGAGGGCGGGCGCCACACGCCGTTCTTTTCGAACTACCGTCCCCAGTTCTACTTCAGGACGACGGACGTTACTGGCACGATCGAGCTTCCTGCCGGTCAGGAGATGGTCATGCCCGGAGATGCGGTTTCCGTAACTGTCAAGCTTATCTGCCCGATAGCGATGGAAAAGGCGCAGAGGTTTGCGATACGCGAAGGTGGAAGGACTGTTGCTTCAGGGGTTGTTTCTGAGATTCTGAAGTAAGGAAGCGCGCCGTAGAGTATTTTTTGGCGGAGCCGGACAGCGGGGTCGGATCATTGGGTCTGCCTCATGTCGGCTCTGCTTCATTAATGAAAGGAGCGGTTTGAGATCATGCGCGAGATAATCACATTGGCGTGCACGGAATGCAAGCGCAGGAACTACACTTCTAAGAAGGAGAAGCGCAACACTCCCGGCAGGCTCGAGAAGAAGAAGTTCTGCAAGTTCGAGAAAAAGCACACTCTTCACAGGGAAACACGCTAAAACAAAGGTGAGTAGCTCAGCTGGAAGAGCGGCGGTCTCCAAAACCGCAGGTCGCAGGTTCGAACCCTGTCTCACCTGCCAGCATTACTGAAAGGTTTGTTTTTATGAATAATTGGCTCGCAAAGACCAGACAGTTTATAAGCGATACGGTGAACGAGCTCAGGAAGTGTTCGTGGCCCAACAGGGCCGAGCTCTTCGAGTCCACCATACTTGTCATCGTGACGGTTGCGATGCTTGCGATATTCGTCAGTCTGGTTGATTTGGTCAGCAGAAAATTCATCAACATGATTTCTATGTAGAGAACTGCCAATATGGAACAGAATTCGAGCGGCAAGTTGAAGGAAGGCGGGAAGTGGTATGTCGTGCAGACCCTGTCTGGGCACGAGAACCGGATAAGGGACTCCATCCAGAAGCAGATTGATTCTGGGATAGCGCCCGATGTCTTCGAGGTGATGATTCCTGTCGAGAAGATTTCCGAGGTGCGGCAGGGGAAGAAGATAACTTCGATGAGGAAGTTTTTCCCTGGCTATATCCTTGTGAGAATGAATCTGCTGGTTGATCCAAAGACCAGGATGCTCGATGAAAAGGCCTGGTACTTCATCAGGGAGATACAGGGCGTCATTGGCTTTCTCGGGAGCGGTGTCCAGCCGATACCGCTGTCTGACAGGGAGGTCGAGGATTTGATGCGTCAGGTGAATGACACCGAAGACAAGGTGACGCCGAGAATCCAGTACGAGGTTGGCGAGAACGTCAAGATTAAAGACGGTGCCTTCGAGAATTTCGAGGGTGCGATTCAGGAGATTGATCACGGGCGCGGAAAAATCAAGCTGCTCGTTTCAATATTTGGGCGTTCCACTCCGGTGGAACTCGAGTTTTGGCAGGTAGAGCGCGAGTAATCGCGTTCCAGGCTCGATTGAGCCCTTTTGTCGTGAAGCCTTAGGTCGTCCGAGCGGGAGAGGCACCTGCCGTTTCGAACCGCGGATGTCCGAAAAGGAGAAAAAATGGCGAAAAAAGTAATTGCGGAGATCAAATTGCAGATTCCCGCAGGCGCCGCGAATCCGGCGCCGCCAGTTGGTCCTGCCCTCGGGCAGGCCGGCGTGAACATCATGGAATTCTGCAAGAAGTTCAACGCGGCCACGCAGTCCCAGTCGGGGCTGATCATTCCGGTCGTGATCACGGTCTACCAGGATCGATCGTTCACGTTCATCACCAAATCCCCACCTGCCTCGATTCTGATCAAGAAGGCGGCGGGGCTAGCCTCGGGTGCCAAGACGGCCGGCCGTGAAAAGGTCGGCAAGATCAGCAGGGCGCAGGTGAAGGAGATTGTCAAGCTCAAAATGCAGGATCTCAACGCGTCGAGCGAAGACGCTGCGATGAGGATCATCGAGGGGACTGCCAGGAGCATGGGGATCGAGGTGGCCGATGCGTAAAAGAAGCAAATCATACAAGAAAAAAGTCGAAAAGCTGGACTCAGGCGTCAAATGCGAGCTTGCGAAGGCTTTTGAGATTGTCCTGTCTCTTCCGAAGGCCAGGTTTGACGAGACTGTTGACATTGCGATCAAGCTTGGCGTTGATCCGAAGCAGTCGGATCAGAACGTCAGGGGAGCCGTCTCGCTTCCGAAGGGAACTGGCAAGAAGGTGCGCATTGTTGTGATAGCCGATGCGGACGCTTCGAAGAAGGCTCTTGCCGCCGGTGCCGACCATGCAGGCTTCGAGGACATCATCTCGAAGATCAAGGAGGGCTGGCTGGATTTCGACATACTCATAGCTACACCTTCTACAATGCAGCAGGTCAGGACTTTGGGAAAGGTTCTCGGGCCCAAAGGTCTGATGCCGAATCCGAAGACAGGGACGGTCACGGACAACGTGGAGAACGCTGTCAAGGAGTCCAAGGCTGGCAGGGTCGAGTTCAGGATAGACAAGGGCGCGTGCCTTCACATTCCCATTGGCAAGGCGTCGTTCAGCAAGGAAGATCTTCTTGAGAACTGCCATGCTGTCGTCAATGCGGTCAACAGGGCGAAACCGCCTACTGCCAAAGGGATTTACATTCAGAGCTGCTCCGTTTCCACTACGATGGGACCGTCGGTTAAGATAGACATCAATCAGTTGCAGGTGATCCAATGAGGGCAGAGAAAACGCAGATACTCAATGATGTCGGGAACATGCTTTCCGGTTCCGAATATATTTTCATGTGCACCTACAAGGGATTGAAGGTCAAGGAGATATCGGAGTTGCGCAAGCTTCTGGCTCAGCAGAAGGCGATCTGCAAGGTTCTGAAGAACAGAATCGTCAGGAAGGCGGCGGAGCAGAAGGGGATTGCTGGGCTTTCCGATTTGAAGATTGCCGGGGATACGGCCTTCATTTTTGGCAAGGGCGATGCCAGCCAGGTTGCGAAGGTGATTGTCGGCTTTGCCAAGACTCACCAGCCGCTCAGCCCCAAGATGGGTCTTCTTGACGGAGCGCTCATCAAGGCAGAGGATGTCAAGGCGGTTTCCGAGATGCCGCCTCTCAATGTGCTCAGGGCTCAACTGCTTGGACTACTCCAGGCGCCCGGAAGGAATCTCGTGACGATACTCAACACGAAGGCGTCAGAGATCGTCAATGTGCTTAACGCGTTCAAAAACAAGCTCGAAGAAAACAAATAAACATCAAGGAGGTATAAGATGTCAGAAGAAGGCAAAGTGGAAGTCAGCGCGGAAATGGAGCAGTTCATTTCTTATGTCGAGAATCTCAAGGTCATCGAACTTTCGAAACTGGTGAAGGCTCTCGAGTCGCGTCTTGGCGTGACTGCGGCGGCTCCCATGGCGGCTATGCCGATGATGGCGGCGGCTGGCGCGGCGGCTCCTGTGGCAGAGGAGAAGACAGAGTTCGACGTCATTCTTGCTTCGTTTGGCGAAAACAAGATCAACGTCATCAAGGAAGTCCGCGCGATCACAGGTCTCGGTCTCAAGGATGCGAAAGACCTGGTTGAAGGCGCACCTAAGCCTGTCAAACAGGCCATTACCAAGGACGAGGCGGCGAAGATCAAGACACAGCTCGAGGGAGCTGGTGCGAAAGTGGAGATCAAATAGATTTTTCCAAGCGACCAATCTGTTGAGGGGGCTTCCGTCCGGATGCCCCTCCTTTAGCGGTGTGTCCGGGGTCGGAAGGCTCCGGACCCGTTCTTTTTTTTGTTCAATATCAAACCCGGGGTGAAAAATGGCTGAACGGATTAATTTCGGGAACCTGAAGGATGTCCTCGAAGTCCCAGACCTCATTGATACGCAGATGCAGTCTTTCGAATTTTTTCTTCAGAGGGAGACCTCTCCGGAAAAGAGGAGGAGGCAGGGACTGCAGGAGGTGTTTCTAGAGGTTTTCAACGGGAACACTCCGATAGAAAGCATTGACAGAAATTTCAAGATGAGCTTCAAGTCATACGAGCTTGAAGCACCCAAGGAAGACGTTGTAAGCACTCTTAAAAAGGGCAAGACGTACTGCGCTTCGCTCTATGTCAATTTTCATATCAGCGACAAGGACAAAAACTACGACGAGCGCGTTTATTTTGGAGAGATGCCCATCATGACGGACAGAGGTACCTTCGTTATAAACGGCGCGGAGAGAGTCATCATCTGCCAGCTTCACCGCTCTCCTGGCATATGTTTTGAAAAGACTCGCCACAGCAGTGGCAAGACGCTTTATTCGTTCAGAATCATACCGGATCGCGGATCCTGGCTTGAAGTCCAGTTTGACGTGAACGATCTGATATACATCTATCTCGACCGCAGGCGCAGGAGAAGGAAATTTCTTATCTCGACCTTTCTGAAGGCGCTTGGCTATCCTGGAAACGAGGAAATAATATCCTGCTTCCACAAGATCAAGAACTACAGATTTTCCGAAGCGCTGAAGCTGGACAATGTGGAAGACTACTACACGCTTGACGAGATCAAAGATTCGGCGGGCTCGGTGATAATAGGGGAATACATGCCTCTCACCGACAAGGTCCTCAAGCAGATGCAGGACGCAAAAGTTCAGGAACTGCGTCTTGCTAAGGTGGAGAATGGGGCGAACTATCTGATGCTCTGCCTCAAGAGGGATCCTTCTAGAAACCGCGAGGATGCATTGCGCGACGTCTACAGGAGGATGCGTCCCGGCGATCCGCCGAACCTGAAGAACGCGGAGCTCCTTCTGGAGCGCTATTTCTTCGACAGCAGGCGCTATGATCTCGGCGAGGTCGGAAGATTCAAGCTTTGCGAAAAGCTGAAGCTGAAAGAAGAGCACATGGCGGTACGCCGCATCCTCGAGAAAGAGGACATAATGGAGGGGCTGAGGTATCTCATGAACCTTCGCAACACGGCAGGTCAGACCGACGACATAGATCACCTTGGAAGCCGAAGAGTCAGGACCGTAGGCGAGCTTATTCAGAACCAGTGCAGAATCGGCATGGCGAGGACGGAGAGGCTGATCAGAGACAGGCTCGGACTGGTAGGCACCGAGGAGCCAAGCGTCGCAATGAGCAAGCTGATCAATCCGAAGGCCTTCATTGGGGTCATCAGGGATTTCTTCGCAAGAAGCCAGCTTTCCCAATTCATGGATCAGACAAATCCCCTTTCGGAATTGACCAATAAGAGGAGGCTCAGCGCGCTGGGACCAGGCGGACTCAACAGGGAGAGGGCCGGATTCGAAGTCCGCGACGTGCATTCGAGCCATTACGGGCGCGTCTGCCCGATCGAGACGCCTGAAGGTCCGAACATCGGTCTCATCTCGTCGATGTCGCTCTATTCAAGAGTGAACAAGTACGGCTTTCTTGAAACTCCATACCGCAAGGTTGTTCATGGCAAAGTGAGCACTGAAATCGAGTTTCTCACGGCGGACAAGGAGGAAAACTTTGTGATCGCCCAGGCGAACGCACCTCTGCATGCGGACGGAAGCTTTGCGAATGCGATGGTCATGGCCAGGCACAAAGGCGATTCTCAGGAGCGCAAGCGCGAAGAAGTCCAGTATATGGACGTCTCCCCGAAACAGCTCGTCAGCGCCGCCGCAGGTCTTGTTCCCTTCCTTGAGCACGACGATGCTAACAGGGCGCTCATGGGTTCGAACATGCAGAGGCAGGCAGTTCCGCTCATGGTCACCGAAGCTCCTCTGATTGGCACAGGGCTCGAAAAGAAGGTCGCGGAGGACTCGAGGTCTGTTCTGAAATCCGAAGTGGACGGAATCGTTGAAAGCGTCTCAAGCGACGAGATTGTGATCTCGCAGGGGCGCAAGGAGCCGCTCGTCTACAGGCTTAGAAAATTCCTCAGAAGCAATGCGGGATCTTCGATCAACCAGCGCCCGATCGTCAGGAAGGGCGACAAAATCTTGAAGGGGCAGACCATCGCCGACGGGGCTTCGACAAAGGACGGAGAGCTTGCTCTCGGCAAAAATATCCTTGTCGCATTCATGCCCTGGTGCGGATACAACTTCGAGGATGCCATCATCATCAGCGAGAGAATCGTCAAGGAGGATGTGTTCACCAGCATACACATTGACGAATTCGAAGTGAATGCCAGGGAGACCAAGCTTGGTCCAGAGGAAATCACCAAGGACATTCCGAATGTGAGCGAGGAAGCTCTTCGGAATTTGGGGATGGACGGGATAGTTAGACTGGGCGCGGAAGTGAAGGCTGGCGACATACTTGTCGGCAAAATCACTCCTAAATCCGAGACTGAGCTCGCTCCCGAAGAAAGGCTTCTGAGGGCCATATTCGGAGAGAAGGCGTCCGATGTGAAGGATACGAGCCTCATTGTTCCGAGCGGAAAAGGCGGAATAGTGATGGAAATATTGACAGAAAGGGCGAAGACGCCGAATCAGCAGTCTCTTCCCAAGTCGGAAGTGAAAAAGCAGATCAAGGCGGCGAAGGACAATTTCAAGGTGGAGCACGGGGAGCTTGTCCAGGAGCTCACGGAGACATTGGCAACCCTCTTGGTTGGGAAAAAGCTCGATGGTCCGATTTACGACAGTTCTGCCGCCAAGCCCAACACAATGCTTATTTCTGCGAACAGAAAGGTGAACCGCAGTTCAGTCTCCAAGCTTGCCGCGAAGTACGACTCCTTCGGAATGGACGACTGCCCGATGAAAAAGCAGATCGAGGAGGTCATTGCTCCGTTCATCCTGAAATTTTCCGAGATCAAAAGGGCCAAGGACAATGCGATAAAGCTTCTCGAAGACGGCGAGGGCGTGGACATCGGCGTGATCAAGAACGTCAAGATATACGTCGCGAGCAAGAGAAAGCTGGAAGTCGGCGACAAAATGGCTGGCAGGCATGGAAACAAGGGAATTGTCGCAAAGATAGTTCCAGTGGAAGACATGCCTTTCATGCCTGACGGAACTGCTGTTGACATCGTGCTTAATCCGCTTGGCGTGCCGAGCCGCATGAACGTCGGACAGGTTCTCGAAACCCATCTTGGCTGGGCCGCCAAGATTCTCGGACTCAAGATTGCGAGCCCGGTCTTCGATGGGGCATCCGAGGAGAAGATTATTTCCCTGATGAAGGATGCCAACGCGAAGGATGCCAAGGAAAAGGCCTGCGACTACCACTGGGGCTTCAGGCCCCTGGGAAATGGAACGAGGGCATTCGATGGAAAAGCCGAGCTTTACGACGGCAGGACAGGCGAGAAGTTCGCCCAGAGGGTTCTTGTCGGATACATCTACATGATGAAGCTGGACCACTTGGTTTCCAACAAGATCCACGCCAGAGCGGTCGGACCGTACTCTCTGGTGACTCAACAGCCGCTCGGCGGAAAAGCCCAGCACGGAGGTCAGAGATTCGGAGAAATGGAAGTCTGGGCTCTCGAGGCGTACGGAGCGGCGTACACTCTCCAGGAAATGCTCACGGTCAAGAGCGACGACGTCATCGGAAGAGCGAGGATTTACGAATCCATCATCAAGGGAAGCAATGATCTTGACCCGCACAGGCCGGAGTCCTTCAATGTTCTTCTCAAAGAGCTCCAGAGCCTTGGAATTGACATCCGTTCAGTGAACAAGAAAAGCGAACAATAAGCGGAGGGACGCAGATGATAGACACCAGCTATGCATATAAGGAACTGCTTGGTCAGCGCGAGGATTCCACGACGTTCGGCGCGGTCACCATCATGGTCGCTTCGCCGGAAGTCATAAGATCCTGGAGCCATGGCGAAGTCAAGAATCCTGAAACGATCAACTACAGAACTTTCAAACCTGAAAAAGGCGGACTTTTCTGCGAGAGGATATTTGGTCCGACCAGGGACTGGGAGTGCAATTGCGGCAAATACAAGAGAGTCAAGCACAAGGGTGTCGTCTGCGACAGATGCGGCGTCGAAGTCACCCTCTCGAAAGTCAGACGCGAGAGAATGGGGCACATTGATCTTGCCGTGCCAGTTTCGCACATATGGTTTTTCAAGTGCATGCCGAGCCGAATCGGACTCATGCTTGACATCACAGCAAGAGCCCTTGAAAAGATTGTCTACTACGAGGACTGGCTCATCATTGACAACGGAAACACTCCGCTCGAAAAGGGCAAGACCCTCACCGAGTCGGAATACAGGCAGGCGAGACAGGACTACGGAGACGCATTTGTGGCGGACATGGGTGCCTCCGCGATACACACAATGCTTGAAAACATCGAGCTTCCGAAGCTTAAGGGCGAGCTCGAAAAGCAGATGGACGAGACCAGGAGCAAAGCCATTCGCAGCAAGCTTTCCAAAAAATTGAGGCTTGTCGAGGGCTTCATCAAGAGCAATTCGCGCCCCGAATGGATGATTCTCCAAGTACTACCAGTCATACCGCCCGACCTCAGGCCACTTGTTCCTCTCGAAGGCGGAAGATTTGCGACATCCGACCTCAACGACCTCTACAGGAGAGTCATAAACAGAAACAACAGGCTTAAAAACCTCCTGAGGCTCAAGACGCCGGACGTGATCATAAGAAATGAAAAAAGAATGCTTCAGGAGGCAGTTGACGCCCTCTTGGACAACGGAAGGCATGGAAGAGCTGTCACTGGAGCAGGAAACAGGCCTCTCAAGTCTCTTAGCGACATGCTTAAAGGCAAGCAGGGGCGCTTCCGCCAGAATCTTCTCGGAAAGCGCGTCGACTATTCTGGACGATCAGTCATTGTCGTCGGTCCTGAATTGAAGCTTGGCCAGTGCGGCATTCCGAAAAAAATGGCTCTCACTCTCTTCGAGCCGTTCATAATCCGCTTCCTCAAGGAGCGCGGCCTGGTCCACACTGTGAGAAGCGCCAAAAAAATGATAGAGCGCGGAGAGCCCGAAGTTTGGGACATCCTCGAGGAAGTCACAAAGGGGCATCCAGTTCTTCTGAACCGTGCTCCGACACTGCACCGGCTGAGCATTCAGGCGTTCGAGCCCATTCTCATCGAAGGCTCCGCCATCCGAATACACCCGCTGGTCTGCACGGCGTTCAACGCCGACTTCGACGGAGACCAGATGGCTGTGCATATCCCGCTCTCCAATCCAGCCATTCTCGAAGCCAGAACCCTCATGTATGCTCCATACAACATTTTCTCACCTGCGAATGGCAAGCCGATAATGACGCCAACCCAGGACATCACTCTTGGCTTGTATTACCTTACGTTCAGGCCGAGGGCGAAGGGGACTCCGCAGATTTTCATGGACTATTTCGAGGTGCTCTCGGCGCTCGATTCGAATTTCATCAAAATCCATGACGAGATAAGTCTGCCTAATCCGGATTTCGGCAAGAAGACCGTCTGGGGGGATGCCAAGGAAAAATACATCAAGACTACTCCTGGCAGATGCATCTTCAACGAAGTCTGGAATTCCCGCCTCGGCTTCTACAACGATGTCGCCCCGAAAAAGAAGCTCGGCTGGCTTATCTCCCAGTGCTACAAGCACATAGGACATGAAAAGACTGTCGAAGTGCTCGATGCGCTCAAGAGGCTCGGCTACGAATACGCCACGAGGGCGGCATTCTCGATTTCGATCACCGACATGACGGTTCCTGAAACCAAGCAGAAGCATCTCGATGACGCCCGCAAGGAAATCAAAGAGGTACAGGCACACTTCGTGAAGGCCGCCCTCACCGCCATGGAGAGGCACAACAAGATCATTGACATATGGACACGCGCAAGCAACAAGGTTGCAAACGATCTTTTCCTCACCCTGGAAAAGTCCAATGAGATCACTGGAGAAATAAATCCAGTACACGCAATGCTCGAATCGGGCGCAAGAGGAAGCAAGGATCAGATCAGACAGCTCGGCGCGATGCGCGGATGTATGGCAAAGCCGACAGGAGAAATTATTGAAAGACCAATTACGTCCAACTTCAGGGACGGACTTTCCGTGCTCGAGTACTTCATAAGCACGCACGGAGCAAGAAAAGGACTCGCCGACACCGCACTCAAGACTGCCGACTCGGGATACATGACTAGAAAACTGGTTGATGTCGCCCAGGACGTCATCTGCGTCGAGGAGGACTGCGGGACTGTGACCGGAATCAGTGTCAGCAATGTCGTCGAGGGAGACGAGGAGATCATTCCTCTGAAGGACAGGATAATCGGGCGTTTCTCGGCTGAGGACATCCGCGATCCGGTTCTTGCCGACGGAACCATGATTGTCAGAGCCAGCGAAGAGATCACAGAGCAGATCGCTGAAAAAATAGTGAGCTACGGGATCAACAAGATTCTTATCCGCTCCGTTCTCACTTGCGAAACCAAATCCGGAGTCTGCGTCAAGTGCTACGGCAGAAATCTCGCGAACGACAGGCTTGCCGAACTTGGAGACGCCCTCGGCATAATCGCCGCCCAGTCAATCGGCGAGCCCGGCACACAGCTCACAATGAGGACATTCCACATCGGGGGAACAGCCTCCTCCGTTCTGCGCCAGCCCATCATCAAGCTCAGAAACCCTGGAATCTTGCGCCTCAAGGATGTCAGAACCGTAAACAATGAAAAAGGCGAAATCCTCGTCGTCAACAAGAACGGATGCATCGTGGTCGAAGACGAAAAGGACAATCGAGAGATTGACCGCTACGAGCTTGCTGTCGGAGCACAGCTTATGAAGCGCGAGGGCGAAAAGGTCAAAGCCAACGACGTTGTCGCGAAATGGGATCCTTTCAACGTTCCAATCATCGCGGAGGAGGAGGGCATCGTCGAATACAGAGATCTGATCGAGGACATCACACTGGGCCGCGAAGTGAAGGAAAGCGGAATAAGCGAAACAACTGTTCTCGAACACCGGGAAGATCTCCATCCGCAGATTGTAATAAGGAAGGTCGGATCATCTGGCGACATCATCGCTCACTACAGTCTCCCTGCAAAGGCGCACATCATGGTTGACGAAAAGGCGCTTGTAAAGCCCGGCATCGTCCTCGCAAGAATGCCCAGGCAGATGGCGAGAAACAAGGACATCACAGGCGGTCTCCCGAGGGTGTCCGAGCTCTTCGAGGCAAGAATTCCAAAGGATTCCGCGAAGATCGCGAGGATTGACGGAATTGTCGAGCTCGGAGTGGTTGTCAAAGGAAACAGACAGCTCATCATCAGAGATCTTGAAAACGACCAGACCGAGGAGCATATGATTCCTCCGAACAAGCACCTGACCGTCAGCAAGGGCGACAGAGTGAAGAAGGGTCAGAAGCTCACCGAGGGCGCTGTCGATCCCCAGGAGCTTCTCGACGTCTGCGGTCCGCAGGAGCTTCAGCATTATCTGGCGAACGAAGTTCAGCTCGTCTATCGGGCGCAGGGCGTGGAAATCAACGACAGGCACATAGAGATCATCATCAAGCAGATGCTTCAGAAAGTCAGAATTACGGAGCCGGGAAATTCGCAGTTCCTTCCAGGTGAACAGATTGACAAGCATATTTTCATTGACGAAAATATCGCTGTCGCGGCAAAAGGCGGAAAGCCCGCCCAGGCTGTCCCCGTGCTGATGGGGATAACCAAGGCATCTCTCGAGACGGACAGCTTCATCTCTGCCGCCTCCTTCCAGGACACGACTAGGATCCTCACCGATGCGGCGACCCTCGGAAAGATTGACAATCTCAGGGGCTTCAAGGAGAACGTGATCACCGGACATCTCATTCCGGCAGGCACGGGAACCCCGCACATACAGGAAATGGAGCTCAAAAAGCTGGGCGCCGAGATTGTTCCGGAGGATTTCAAGCAGGGAGCGGAGGAAGTGCATACAAAGGAGACACAGCAGAAGATAGAGACAGCGAGAAAGATGCTTCAAATCTGATTTTTTGTTTGGCGGCTTGAAAGATTTGCGTTTGCGCTTATCTTAAAAGCCGCCTCAATTTGAGTCGAATCCAAAAAACATGAAAATATAGGACGGAAAAAAATGCCTACGATCAATCAGTTGGTCAAGTTCGGCCGCTCTGAAAAGGCGAAAAAGAGCAAGGCGCGCGCGCTGGACAAATGCCCTCAGAGAAGGGGCGTCTGCCTGCAGGTCACGACGAGAACGCCGAAAAAGCCGAATTCAGCTATGAGGAAAATCGCCAGGGTACGCCTGACGAACGGAGAGGAAGTCACCGCCTACATCGGAGGAGAGGGGCACAATCTCCAGGAGCACTCGGTGGTGCTGGTCAAGGGCGGACGCGTGCGCGATCTCCCCGGAGTCCGCTACCACATCGTCCGCGGCACCCTCGACAGCCTTGGCGTCGAAAAGCGCCGTCAGGGCCGCTCGAAATATGGCGCAAAAACCCCGAAGGAAACTCCGAAGGCATAAGATCGCAGACTCTGGAATATGCAGGACTCCGCCTCCGTTTTGAAAAAGACGGTTTTTTTAGAAACAATCCAAAAGGAATGAGAATATGAGAAGAAGAAGCGCGTTGAGAAAACAGCCCGCTACGCCGGATGTAAAGTACAACAGCGAACTGGTTGGACGGCTAATCAACACAATCATGAAGCGCGGAAAAAAATCCGTGTCCCAGGGGATCGTGTACGGAGCCTTCGATGTCCTCAAGAAGAAGAAAAAGGATTTGGAGCCTCTCGAAGTTTTTCTGCAGGCGCTTGAAAACGTGAAGCCTAAGCTCGAAGTCAAAAGCCGACGAGTTGGCGGCGCCACTTATCAGGTTCCAGTCGAAGTGAGCAACGAAAGGCAGGTCGCCGTAGCTCTGCGCTGGATAACCGGCTATGCGCAGACAAGAAAGGGCGTTCCTATGTGCGAAGCCCTCGCATCGGAACTCATTGATGCGTTCGACAACACCGGTTCGTCCGTCAAGAAAAAGGAAGACACCCACAAGATGGCTCAGGCCAACAAGGCTTTTGCGCATTACAGATGGTGAAATACAGAAAATAATCATGCAAGATGTTCTAAAAAGAGATTATACCGAAGCTGAAGGCAGGAAAACTCCTCTCGCCAGAGTCAGAAATATCGGCATCATGGCCCATATTGACGCAGGCAAAACAACGCTCAGCGAGAGAATACTTTTTTATACTGGCGTCAGCTACAAGATGGGCGAAGTCCACAACGGAACGGCCACAATGGACTGGATGATACAGGAGCAGGAGCGCGGGATCACCATCACTTCAGCCGCGACGACCTGCTTCTGGAAAGACCACAGAATCAACATCATAGACACTCCCGGACATGTGGATTTCACCGCCGAAGTCGAGCGCTCGCTGAGGGTTCTCGACGGTGCCGTCGCAGTCTTCTGCGCCGTCGGCGGAGTCCAGCCCCAGTCCGAAACAGTCTGGAGACAGTCAAAAAAATATAAAGTCCCAATCATCGCCTTCGTCAACAAAATGGACAGGACCGGCGCGAACTTTTCCAAGGTCGTGGATGACATCCGGGCAAAGCTTGGCGCGACTGCAGTGCCGATACAGCTTCCAATCGGCGCCGAAGACAAGTTCGAAGGAGTTGTTGACATCGTAGAGAAGAAAGCCATATATTTTGACGGAGAAAACAAGGGCTTCGACTGCATCTACAAGGAAATTCCGCAGGATTTGCAGGATGATGCCGAGCTTGCGCTCCACTATCTGGTGGAATGTCTCGCCGAGGTTGACGAAACAGTCATGGAACTATTCCTGGAAGGCAAGATGCCCGACGTGGAAACCATCAAAACCTCGGTAAGAAAAGCGGTGATCGCCAATCTGATCGTTCCCGTAGCATGCGGAACCGCATTTAAAAACAAAGGCGTTCAGCCACTCCTCGACGCCGTTGCCGCATATCTGCCTTCCCCTGTTGACATTTGGGAAATAAAAGGTCTGGATCCCGCCACTGAAAAGCCGGTTTCCCGCCATGTCGGCGACGATCAGCCCTTTTCTGCTCTCGCGTTCAAAATCATGAACGACCCCTTCGTCGGCAAGCTCACCTTCTTCAGGGTCTATTCCGGCATCGCAACAAAGGGCATGGGCGTCTTCAATCCAAGGACTAGCAACAAGGAGAGGCTCGGACGCATTCTCCAGATGCATGCAAACCACCGCGAAGACAGGGACGCTGTCTACAGCGGCGACATCGCCGCCGCAGTCGGACTGAAAAACGTTGTGACTGGCGACACCATCTGCGCGCAGAACAAGCCGATCGTCCTTGAATCAATGAACTTCCCGGAACCAGTCATCTCGATGGCTGTAGAACCCAAGTCTGCGGGCGAGCGCGACAAGCTCTACAACGCCCTCGGCGCCCTTTCAGAAGAAGATCCCACCTTCATCGTCAAAAGCGACGAAGAGACCGGTCAGACAATCATATCCGGCATGGGCGAGCTCCATCTCGACATCATCAGAGACAGGCTTATCAGGGAGTTCAAGGTCGAGGCGAGCACCGGCAAGCCGCAGGTGGCATACAGGGAAACTGTGCTCAGAAACTCCGAAGCAGACACGAAGTTCGTCAGGCAGACTGGCGGACGCGGTCAATACGGGCACGTCGTCGTCAAGCTCTACGCGAAGGAGAGAGGCTACGGCTTCACCGTCGAAAACAAGGTCATCGGCGGCGCAATTCCCAAAGAGTTCATCAAGCCGACTGAAAAAGGGATCAAGGAGGCCGCCGCAGGCGGAGTCCTGGCTGGATATCCAGTCGTGGACGCCCACGTCGAAATCATTGACGGATCTTCGCATCCTGTTGATTCATCGGAACTTGCATTTAAAATTGCAGGCTCGATGGCGTTCAAGGACGCCGCAAGAAAGTCGGGGCTGATAATCCTCGAACCAGTGATGAAGGTGGAAATAACCCTTCCGGACGAGAACCTCGGGGACATCATCGGGGATGTCACGTCGCGAAGGGGGCAGGTCGTCGAGGTTGACAGCCAGGAAAAAGCGGCGAGAATTATCGCGCATGTCCCTCTGGCGGAGCTATTTGGCTATTCGACCGCGATCAGATCCCTTTCCAGAGGCCGCGCATCCTATTCCATGGAGCCGTCTCATTTTGACAAAGTGCCCAACGAAGTACAAAAACAAATACTGGAGAAATCATGAGCACAGCGAAAGCAGTGAACAGGCAGGTCATCAGGATACGCCTCCAGGCATTCGACCACAGAGTGCTTGATCAGTCAGTGTCCGACATCGTAAGCACGGTCAAACGTACCGGCGCAGTCATCGCAGGTCCAATTCCCCTGCCGACGAAAATCGAAAGGTACACCGTCAACAGATCCCCGCATGTGGACAAAAAATCCATGGATCAGTTCGAGACCAGAACCCACAAGCGCCTGATTGACATAATCAATCCGACGTCGAAGACGGTTGACGAGCTGAAGAAGCTCAATCTATCGGCAGGAGTGGACATTTCCATAAAGATAAACTGATCTCGCTTTCCCCTTTGCGGGGGATTCGGATAGATGCAGACACGCTCTCCCGGCCTTTAAGCCTGATGTCGGAAGAGCGGAGAACCAAGCAAATCGGCACCGCTGTCAAAGAACATGTGCCAAGGAGGAGAAATGAAAGGCATAATCGGAAAAAAGATGGGCATGACCCAGCTCTACGACGACAAGGGGATTTTGGTTCCCGTCACCGTCGTCCTGGCTGGTCCCTGCCCCGTGCTCGAAGTTAAAACGCTGGCCAAGAACGGCTACTCGGCCCTCCAGGTCGGGTTCGGAAGCAGAAAAGCCAAGAACGCAGGAAAACCCATTCTCGGACACGTCGCCAAGTCCGGAATCCAGAATCCTCCGGAAAAAATCGGAGAGATCAGGCTGGAGAAGGATCCCGAACAAAAGCCCGGCGACAGCATAGTCGCCGATATCTTCGCGAAGGACGAATTCGTTGACGTCTCAGGCGTAACCAAGGGCAAAGGCTTCCAGGGCGTTGTAAGAAGGTACCATTTCGCAGGCGGCAGAGCCAGCCACGGCGGAGGATGGCACAGACGCGGCGGATCCATCGGTTGCAAAGAGAAGCCCGGCAACATCATCAAGGGGAAAAGAATGCCCGGACATCTCGGCAACGAGAACAGAACCGTGCAGAACCTCAAGATCGTCAAGGTGTCCACCGAGGACAGCCTTATTTTCATCAAAGGCGCGCTACCAGGACCAAACGGCGGAATCGTCCTCATCACAAGCGCGATCAAGAAGAATAAACAAGGCAAGTAGGAGAGGGACAGCACAATGAGCTTCAAAATTGACATACTTGATCCGTCGGGAAATCCGAACGGATCCTTTGAAATCCCGGACAACTGCATTGAGCTGGAAAAGGGTGAGCAGGCTGTTCACGACGTCGTCACAGCATATCTTGCAGGCATCAGAGCCGGAACAGCTTCGACTAAGACAAGAACCGAGGTGAGCGGCGGCGGTGCAAAGCCATTCAGACAGAAGGGTACCGGAAGAGCCAGGGCAGGAAGCAACAGAAGCCCGATCTGGCGCCATGGTGGTATCATTTTTGGTCCAAAACCCCGCAGCTACGCGAAAAAAGTGAACAAGAAGGTCAGAACCCTCGCTCTGAGAAGGGCTTTCTCTGAAAGGCTCAAGGAAGGCTCCGTTGCCATCCTCGACTCCTTCCCAGTCTCCGACGCGAAGACGAAGACTGCCGCTGGCATCCTCAAGAAGACTGCCGGCGTCCAGAACTGCCTGGTTCTGCTTTCCACTCTGAACGAGAATGAAAGCCGCGCCCTGGCGAATATCCCAAAGGCAGAGCTCGATCTGGCGCAGAACGCCAACGTCTACCAGATCCTCCTTCACAAAAAAGTCGTTTTTACGAAGGACTCCATCGAAGTCTTTCTCAAACGCGTCGAGAAAGGAAAGAAATAATGAAATCACCATACTCAATTGTCGAAACGATGATCATCACCGAAAGGGCGATGGATCTCAAGAAAGACAACAAATACGTCTTCAAAGTCGCTCCCTCGGCCAACAAGATCGAGATCAAGAAGGCTGTCGAGTCCCTCTACGACGTGAAAGTGTCGAGCGTCAACGTCATCAACTGCATCGGCAAGCCCAAGCGCGCCGGCAGAATGATGAGAATGGGCAAGCGGCCAGACTTCAAGAAGGCCGTCGTCAAACTGGCCTCCGGATCCATAGAAATCGTCTAAAAAAAGGGTAGCAAATATGCCATTGAAAACCTTCAGGCCTTCAACTCCGTCGAGGAGGCAGATGTCGGTCACCGACTTCTCCGAGATCAGCTCGAAAAAGCCGGAAAAATCGCTGACCAAGGGCAAAAAGTCCAGCGGCGGCAGAAACAACATGGGACGCGTGACCACCAGGTTCCGTGGGGGCGGCGTCAAAAGAAAGCTCAGAGACATTGACTTCAAAAGGGACAAGGATTCCATCCCCGCGATTGTCAAGGCGATCGAATACGATCCGAACAGAAGCGCGAACATCGCACTTCTCGCATACCGCGACGGTGAAAAGCGCTATATCCTTGCCCCGGTCGGTCTCGTCATCGGCACAGAAATCGTCAGCGGCGAAAAGGTCGAAATCAAAGTCGGAAACGCGATGAAGCTCAAAAGCATCCCGGTCGGAATTGACATCCACTGCATAGAGCTCTCCCCGGCCTGCGGAGCAAAATTGGTGCGCTCCGCCGGACAGGTAGCGCAAGTCCGCTCGAAAGAGGGGCGCTATGCTCAGGTCAAACTGCCAAGCGGCGAAATCAGAATGGTAAATGTCGAATGCCGCGCCACAGTCGGTCAGATCGGCAACCTGGAGCACATGAATGTCATCCTCGGAAAAGCCGGCAGAAAGCGCCATCTCGGCAAGAGACCCCATGTCAGAGGCGTAGCTATGAATCCGATTGACCACCCAATGGGCGGCGGTGAAGGAAGATCGAGCGGCGGAGGACATCCAAGATCTCCGTGGGGTCAGCTCGCCAAGGCAGGCAAAACCCGCAACAAGCGGAAGGTCTCGCAGAGATTCATCATTGAACGGAGGAAAAAATAATGGCAAGATCAGTTAAAAAAGGGCCTTTCGTTGACGAACACCTGACGAAAAAGATCGAGCGACTCAACAAGAGCGGCCAGAAAAGGCCCATCAAGACGTGGTCGAGACGCTCCATGATACTTCCCGATTTCGTCGGGCACAATTTCAGCGTTCACAACGGCAAAGCTTTCATCAACGTGTTCGTGACTGAAAACATGGTCGGACACAGGCTTGGCGAGTTCGCTCCGACGCGTGCCTTCAAATCGCACGGTGTCATAAGCGGCAAGGTCGCGGCAGGAGCATAATTCTAGAGCATATCTGCCGCACGGCGCTCCGGCTCCGTGCGCTCCGCTTCAGGCAATTTCTGCTGTCGGATCATGCATTGTGTGTCTTGCGAGTGCCTCGCATGTGTTTGTGCATCAGCGACTTATGGCTATTCTTGCGAAATTCGCAGATCCGGGCGCTGAGTCTGGCATCAAGGGAACAAGTGGGCACCCCAGTTTGAATAAAAACATCAGGAGACAGGTGATATCATGGCAAGAAAATTATTCATCGCAGGCAATTGGAAAATGAACAAGACCGCAAGCGAGGCGGCCGCCGACGTGAAGCGCCTGGTGGAATTGCTTTCTGGCGTTGGAGACAAGGCGAGAGTCGCCGTCTGCCCTCCCTTCACAGCCTTGGACAGGATCTCTTCAGTCGCCAGAAGCGCAGGCATGGAGCTAGGTGCCCAGAATCTATCCGACAAGGCTTCCGGCGCCTACACCGGAGAAGTCTCCGCGCAAATGCTCCTAGACCTCGGCGTCACGCAGGTCATCGTCGGCCACAGCGAAAGACGCCAGTTCTACGGGGAAAATGACTCCATCGTCAGCAAAAAGGCCATTTTTGCGCTTGCATCAGGGCTTTGCCCCATAGTCTGCGTCGGCGAAACTCTCGAAGAAAGAGAAGCCGGAAGCACGGAAAAGGTGCTTCGCACTCAGATCAGCGGCAGTCTCGATGGGATCAGCGCCGAGGACATGCTCAGGACGACGATCGCCTACGAGCCTGTCTGGGCGATTGGAACCGGAAAAACCGCAACTCCACAGCAGGCGCAGGACGCGCATGCGTTCATCAGGTCTCTGCTTTCGGCAAAGTATGGCGAAACGTGCGCGCAGAAGGTCATAATCCAGTACGGCGGTTCAGTGAAGGCGTCCAACTCGAAAGAGCTTATGGCTATGCCGGACATTGACGGCGCCCTCGTCGGAGGCGCAAGCCTGGATCCTGCCGGATTCGCGGATCTTGTAAAGAACGCGCTCTGAACACAACAACAATCTAGGAGAACACGACAATGTTGGACATCCTCATCAAGATGCTTACGGCGATTGACATAATCGTCGCTCTGCTTCTTATCCCGCTTATTCTGGTTCAGCAGACGAAGGACGGAGGCTTCGGTTCCGCCTTCGGAGGCATGGGAGAATCTGTCTTCGGCGTCCATGCCGCAAGCCATCTCGCCAAGCTGACTGTCATACTCGCATCTGCCTTCCTCGTTGTAACACTCACGCTCACTGTCCTCACCGGACACAGAAACGCTCCCAAAAAGGGTGTTCTTGAGAAAGAGACTCAAATCTCCGCAGAATCTTCCACGACTGCCCCCGAAACCGCAGGAAAAACTCCTGAAAGCCAGGAAGTCCTGCCCGACGGCACAATCGTGAAGAAAGTCGAAGGCGGCACAATCACAATGAAGCCGGCGAGCCCTGATTCCGCCCAGGTCCCTCCTCCACAGCCTCCTTCGCCATCCGATGCACAGCTCCCAAGTCCTTTGCCTGGAACAGTTTCTGTCAATCCAGCACCCCAATCAGCCAAGTCACCAGACGCCGAGGAAGTCGAGCAGAAGCCCGACGGAACCATCGTCAGGAAAGTCAAGGGCGGCACGATCACAATGAAGCCTGTGAAGGAAAATCCTGCTACAGGAAATCCACTGCCCTCGGGCACGCAGATCAATCCTGACGGATCCATCAGCAAGACAATAAAGGTGGATGACAAGTCGTCCGCCCCCGAAAAGGACAAGAAGCCTGACACTGCGGATCCGGGCAAATAGGAATCTTGGCGTGTTCGGCATCAACAATCGGGCATGACATGGACATCAGCGAGCTCAGAGAAGAAATTGACAAGGCGGACGAGAAGATTCTCGCCCTGCTCAACCGCAGATACGAGTTCGTCAAGAAAATAGGCGATCTTAAGAAGTCCTCCTCCCGCGCCATCTACGTCCCGGAAAGGGAGAAGACCGTCTTCAAGAGGCTCGAAAAGCTCAACAAGGGTCCTCTTGGCAACGATGCGCTCAGAGCAATCTACAGGGAGATCATGTCCGGCGCAATAGAGCTTGAAAAGCATCTTGAAATCGCCTATTTCGGACAGGAAGCTTCATTCACCCACCTTGCGGCGATAGCCAAATTCGGTCACTGCGCCTCCTATCTGTCGAGAAATTCGATCCCGGATGTTTTCAGCGATGTAGAAACAGGACGCCTCGACTACGGAGTCGTCCCGATTGAGAACTCGACCGAAGGCGCTGTCAACCACACTCTTGACATGTTCATCAATTCAAACGCGAAAATATGCGCCGAAATAAACATGCGCATACATCACAACCTTATCAGCCGCATACCCATGGACCAGATTCGGAGGATATACAGCCATGCCCAGGTGATCGGGCAGTGCCGCGGATGGCTCATGGAAAAAATGCCGAGGGCGGAGCTCATTGAAGTGTCCAGCTCTTCGACCGCCGCCGAAAGAGCCGCCTCAGAAAGGCATTCAGCGGCGATCGCAAGCTCTTTGGCGGCAGAGACTTACGGACTTAAGATACTTGCGTCAAACATTGAGGACAATATCGATAACACGACGCGCTTCATGGTGATTGGACGCCAGGAGCCAGTCACAACCGGCGACGACAAGACTTCCATATGCTATGCGATCAAGGACAGGGTCGGAGCGCTCTACGACTCCCTTCTGCCTTTCAAAAACGCGCAGATCACTCTCACCATGATCGAAAGCAGACCGTCCAAGCGCAAGAACTGGGAGTACTTCTTTTTTGTGGATCTTCTTGGACATCAAAGCGATCCGAAACTTGCCGCCGCCCTGGAGAAGGTCCAGAAAATATGCCAGTTCCTAAAAATACTTGGAAGCTATCCGAGAACGTCCGAAATAATATGAATAGGCACGAAACTGACGATGCCGGCGCCCCTTTTTTGATTTCTGCCTCTCAGTTCAAAACGGCGGATAGCCGGACATGGTAATTTCAAGGGAAGCCTCGAATGAACATTTTTCCCATTGACAGCAAGATAATCGAAGCCAAATTTGCCGAATTTGGAATTAAAGATCCGTCGGACGCGAGCATCCGCGAAATCGTCAGAATCGCAAACTCCCTCGAAAAAGACTTCGGGACAAGCTTCATAAGGATGGAAATGGGAGTGCCTGGCCTTCCCCCGCCTGAAATCGGGACAGAGGCGGAAATCGCGGCGCTCAGAAGAGGCGTAGCGTCAAAATACCCGATGATCGAGGGCATCCCCGAGTTCAAAACCGAAACTGCGAAATTCGCAAAGCTCTTCCTTGACATTGATGTGAGTCCATCGTCCTGCATCCCGTCGGTCGGGTCAATGCAGGGCGCCTTCGCCGTCTTCATGGTCGCGTGCCGCCGCGACAGCCGCACGCGGACTCTTTTCATTGATCCCGGCTTTCCAGTGCAGAAGCAGCAGCATAGGACGCTCGGTCTGGACTTCCTCAGCTTCGACGCATACTCCTTCAGGGGAGACGCCCTTCGCGCAAAGCTTGACGAAATGACAAAGTCCGGCGATGTTTCAACCATAGTCTATTCGAATCCTAACAATCCCTCCTGGATTTGCCTCACGGAGAAGGAGCTCCGGATCATTGCCGAATGCGCGGAGAAAAACGATATAATTGTCGTCGAGGATCTTGCGTACTTCGCAATGGACTTCAGGAAGGACTGCTCCGTGCCGGGACAGGCTCCCTTCCAGCCGACAATCGCAAAGTTCACCGACAAATACGTTCTGCTCGTGTCGAGCTCGAAGGTCTTCAGCTATGCGGGACAGCGCATCGGCGCGGTCATTGTTTCCGACTCTCTTTTCCGTTCCCGCCATTCCGGACTGCAGCGCTTTTTCTCATCGGACGAATTTGGACACGCCCTCGTCTATGGCGCCCTTTATTCGCTGTCGTCTGGTACCGCCCATTCGCCGCAGTACGCCGTCGCCGCAATGCTCCACGAGGCAAACCATGGCAGATTCAACTTCGTCTCCTTCGTCAGGGAATACGGAGAAAGATCCGCCGCGCTCAAAAAAATCTTCGAGTCGAACTCCTTCAAAATCGTCTATGACAAGGACGAGGACAAGCCGATAGCGGACGGATTCTATTTCACGCTGAGCTATCCGGGACTTTCAGGAGGTAAGCTCATATCAGAGCTTCTGCGCTGTGGAATCAGCGCTATCGGCCTTAAGATAACAGGCAGTGAAAAGACCGATGGCATCAGGGCATGCGTGTCCCAGATCTCCTCTTCGCAATGCGGAGCTCTCTCCGAAAGACTCCAGATCTTTGACAATGAACGACGCAGGCAGAAATGATCAGGGAAGCTAAAAGGAAATCCTCTCCTAGGGCGCCGGAGAAAAAAATAGCCATCATCGGTCTTGGCCTGCTCGGCTCCTCCCTGGGGCTCGCGCTTAAAAACTCCGGATTCAGGAGGATCGGATGGTCCAGGCGCCGCGAAGCCCGCGAAGACGCAATGCGCACAAAGGTCGTTGACCAGGTCTTCGATTCCCCTGAAAAAGCGGTTTCAGACGCGGATATCACTGTCGTTTGCCTGCCAATCCCGAACATCATTTCCTTCTGCTCCGACTATGCCGCGCATTTCAAGAGAGGGGCGATTGTGACAGATGTTGGAAGCGTCAAAGAGATTATCGTTAAAAAATGCGCCTCCGTCCTCGACAAGCATAAAGTGCAGTTCATTGGAAGCCATCCGATGGCAGGATCAGAAAAAAGCGGAGCTGAAGCCGCGCAGGCCGCTCTCTACCGCGGCGCGACCGTATTTGTGGCTCCGGCAGAGGGGGCAAGCGAAGACGCCATCAGAAAAATCAAGAAACTTTGGGAAAAAACTGGCGCCTTCGCATTTTGCGTGACACCGAAACAGCATGATCTGATCGTGGCACACACCAGCCACCTTCCGCATATTGTCGCCGCCGCGCTGGTGAAATCAGCCCTGGACAACGACAGAAAAATAGAAAAGATGCGCGGACTTGGAGCGGCTGGCGGGTTCAGGGACGTGAGCAGAGTCGCCTCGTCCAACCCCAAAATGTGGCGCGAAATCATCGAAAGCAACAAGGCCGCCGCACTCAAGGCCCTCTCATCCTTCCAAACCGCCATTGAAGAGCTTGCCACGCTGATCGAGGCGGAACAGTTCGACAACTTGGAAAAGAGGCTTTCAGAAGCCAAGAAGACCAGAGACTCCTGGCTCGAATCCTATATGCAGAGAATAGTTAATTCCAGAGACAATGCCGGGAAAAAATCCGGCGGCGGAGCGCAGTAGGACAAGATGCTTGAAACAGTCAATTCCCCTGCCGATTTGAAAAAACTCTCGCCCGACGAACGCCGGGCTCTGGCGTCCGACATAAGAAGGGAGCTCCTTGAAGTCATATCGAAAAATGGAGGACATCTTGCGCCAAATCTTGGAGTTGTCGAGCTAAGCATCGCTCTTCACAGCGCATTCAGCAGTCCAGATGACAAAATATTATGGGACGTCGGACATCAGGGCTATGTCCACAAATTGCTTACAGGAAGAAAAGATTTTTTCAAGACTTTGCGCACGGACGAAGGATGTTCCGGCTTTCTTTCCAAAAACGAATCAGAACACGATTCATTCGGGGCAGGGCACGCGGGCACCGCAATATCCGCCGCGCTGGGCTTCGCCGCCGCCAGGGACAGAAAAGGCATGAAGCATAAGGTTGTGGCAGTCGTCGGAGACGGCTCGCTCAACTGCGGCGTCGCGCTCGAAGGCCTCAACAGCGTCTCTGAAACAACTCGCGACTTTGTCATCGTCCTCAACGACAACAAGATGTCAATCTCCAAAAATGTCGGCGCCATGTCCCTATATCTGAACAGAATGATCACTGGAAAGGGATACAACAGATTCAAGCTCCTGGTCAGAAACTTGGTTCTCTCGATTCCAGGATTCGGAAAAAAGCTTGCTAGACGCATCTCCCGCATTGAGGAGGCGGCTAAAAGCGTCCTGGTGCGAGGAGTTATCTTTGAAGAACTGGGAATGCGCTACATCGGTCCCATTGACGGACACGACATGGAGGAGCTCATACGAATATTCGATGTCATAAAAGACTTTGATCAGCCTGTCATTGTCCATGCCATCACCGAAAAGGGACGCGGATGCAAATTTGCCGAGGATGCGCCTGAAAAGTTCCACGGAACCCAGGCATTCGACCCGGACACCGGAGCAAGCTCGAAAGCGGTTTCCTATTCGACTTTTTCCTCGTCATTCGGCGTGTCCGCATGCCTTCTCGCTGAAAAGAGAAACGACGTCGTCGCCATTACCGCCGCAATGTCTCACGGAACAGGGCTTGCGAAATTCGCAGAACAGTTCCCGGACAGATTTTTCGATGTCGGCATCGCCGAGGAGCATGCGGTCGTCTTTGCGGCGGGCCTGGCTTCGCACGGAATGAGGCCGATTGTCGCGATCTACGCAACTTTCATGCAGAGGTCCTTGGACTATATCCTTCACGATGTCTGCCTCCAGAATCTGCCGGTCATCTTCTGCCTCGACCGCGCTGGAATTGTCGAAGATGGTCCCACACATCACGGAATTCATGATCTCGCGTTCATCAGAAATCTGCCAAATATCTCCGTCCTCCAGCCTAAGGATGGACAGGAGCTCATGGACATGCTCTTCGCCGCATACGAGCATAAGTCGCCAGTTGTGATAAGATATCCCAGGGCATCGAGCAGTCCTCCAGATATTGCCCGCCCTCCGTCTAGGATAACCTGGGGTGCGGCGGAGCAGATCAGGGAGGGAAAAGACATTTCGATCTGGTCGCTTGGCAACGAGTTATCAACTGCCAGGGAAGTCGCCTCTCTCCTGGAAAAGAAGTCCGTTTCTGTCTCGCTTGTCAACTGCAGATTCATAAAGCCATTCGATTCGGATCTTCTGATCGCCCAGGCAGGCAGAATGCCTCTTGCCAGCATCGAAGACTCCGTCGTCTCCGGAGGGCTTGGCTCCATCATTGACGGAATTCTCATTGACAAAAGGCAGGGCGGCGTGATTCATTTTGGCTGGGATGCCGACACGATCATTCCTCATGGAAGCATCGAAGGCATACGCAGACGGATGAAAATGACTCCAATTGAAATCGCCGAGAAAATTTCCTGCCGATTCGGATTCAAATGAGCGAGAAGCAAAATTTCGGGAAAATGGCGTCCTTCTATTTTCCCCTCGCCCTTCAAAACATTTCCCAGTCCTTCACTTATCCGCTGGTGGCGATGGTCGCGGTCCGGGGTCTGGGCGGCCCGCTCAATATCGCGGCAATCGCACAGGCTTCCTCGGTCGGTTTCCTGATTTTCACGCTCAGTTCGGGAATCGTGACGACTGGCATGATATATCTCAGGAGCAGAGAAGGACTTGCGCGTTTTTTAAAAGTTAACTCCATCTTCACCCTGGCGATATTCGCGATACATCTATGCGCCTGCATTCCGTTTGTGGGGCACTTTATCTTCGGCACGATCATGGGGCTGACCGAAGAGCTTGAAAGGAGCACTTATTTCGCATTCGTCCTCATGCTGCCGCTCTCTCTTCTCTTCAATATAAGAAATCCCTACATGGTCATTCTCTTCAATGAGAAGAAGACAGGTCTTGCCTATCTTGCGACATTCGGGAGAATAATCGCGACTATAACGCTCTCCTTCGTATTCGTATTCTTCGATTATGTCGGAATTCTATGGGCGGTCGTCTGCCTCAGCACTCCCATAGTCGCCGAAGTCCTGATCATCCGAAGCTTCGCCCTTCCCAGAATAAAAGCACTGCCGCAGAATCAGGAGCGCCTCATATCAATAAAAGACATGATACTCTTCACATTCAGCTTTTCGATAGGGCATTCGCTCATTTGCCTTTCAGGATATATGATAGGAGCCTTCGCCGCTAGGGCTCCTTCCCCTGAAATCATGCTTCCAGTCTATTACGTGGTCATGGGGCTCTTCAATCCGGTAGCCTTCGGCGCAACAAGAATCCAGGCGCTAGTAATCGGCTTTGCCAACGATAATTTCTCCAACAGGCGCCTGAGAATCTTTGCGCTTCTCTGCGGCGGCATATTGGGCATAGCCCCCCTCGTGTTTCTTCTGCCATATGCAAAAGACTGGTACTATTGCATCCTGCAGAGAATGCCGGTCTCTTATTCCCACTACATAAGGGAAACCTCCTTCCTCCTTGTGATTTTTCCTTTCGTCGTAGCCTTGCGCGCATATTCCGAAGGCTGGGCGGCATACCACAGAAAACCGGTATCCATGATGGCAGGACAGGCTGTCTATCTCGCCTCCGTCACATGCGGCGCATTTTTCGCGCTGAACAGCGGCTTCGCCGGGAATATGATTGGTCCATTTGCTCTGATCTTGGGGAATATGTGCGCAATGGCGACCATCATGCTATCGCTCAAGCTCGAAATGAAAGAGGAAATCCCACCGTCGAGAGCTGGAGCTGAATTTTCCTCGGACTAGATAATCTGTGCGTAAGTCTGCTGAAAGACTTCCGCCCAGATTATCTAATGAAAATTGCACCGCATTTTTCTGATTCCACATGTGAAATTGGCACTTTTTGGCAAGTATGCCACTTTCGCCGAAAGTGGCACAGAAAGAAGCAAGAAGTTCCACGTTTTTAGCCGCGGAGTAGCGTAGGTACCTAGCCTATGGTTTCAACCCTATCTACTATACGCATTTTTTTCTCCGCCGCAAGTGTTGAGATGCCTCGAGTAGGAAATCCGACATTGATCCTAAAAAAAGCAGTTGGATTTTTAGGGGATGGATAATAAAAGCAGCATCT
>DYRX01000165.1:4562-9412 GCA_020718525.1 Victivallis vadensis | reverse complement strand
TTCTGATTTTCTTCCGTTCAATATTCATTATTGAAATTCAGTATTCAATATTTCACCCTTTTCTTGGCTATTGACGAAGGTCTAATCCCCTTCATGCCGCGTTTGTCAAACTCATCGAAGACTCTTGACAGCATCTTTTTGCCGTGAAGCACCTTTTCAGCATTGTCGCTGTCAATCATCTTGTGGAAGTAATAGACGGCATGCTGTAGTTCGTAGGCGTTGAGATGCCTGATGTCTTCCGGATCCTTGTCCGTGAAATGGTATCCGTAGCGCCAGTCCTTCGCGCCGGGAACGACAAGCTCCTTCTCCTTGGGAAGGGAAATTCCTTTGACGGATTTTGCGAGTTTCGCAAGAACCTTTTTCGTCATTGCAATCTCATTCAGAACCCAGTTCCTGTTGAATTCACATGTGACTCTCGGCGGAGGCGGCCAGCGTCCGTCGGAGTTTGCCGAATTTGTCATGTGATACCAGAACTCCTCGATGAGCGCCTTGAATTTAGCCCTGTTTTTCGGAGATTCGACGATAGGCTGATATTTCTCCTTGTATTCCCTACGCATTTCCTGGAGAAGCGGCTCCCAGGCGAGAGCCTCGGGGGTATTTCCCCAGGCGTCGGCAAAAGTCCTGTGCCAGGCGAATCTGTCCTCGACAAAGAACGGCTCATCAACTGGGGTGATTTCTTCGCACGCCTCCTTGAAGGTGATCATGGGACCAACCTTGAGAATCTCTGAAATCATTTTGTCGAGCTTTGCCGGAGCGGTCGGATCCATGCAGAATGTTTTCGAATAGTCCGCCTTGTACTTGATGAAATAGTAGCCGGTCGTTCCGCAATACTCGGCGTCGTCGGCAATGATGATTGTGGCGCCGGTCTTTTTCTTGCCAGACCAATACACCATGTTCGAGATGTATTCTTCAATCGTCGTGTTCCCCCTGAAGTATGAGAGGTACTTTCCGACAAGCCTGTCGCTTCTGCAGAATCCGTCAAGACCGGGAACAATGTTCTTGAAAGGCCTGTGTAGGAATTTGCAGTCCGGATCGAGATCGAACCAGGGGAGATGTCCGCCCCAGTTCATGTCATGCGTCCTGTTTCGCTCCGTCCAGGCGTAGTCCTTGTCGGTGCAGTTCATGTATGATTCGAAGTCGAGCGTGAGGTACTTGACCCCAGCCCTTTTGAATGCGTTGGGAACATACTGCATCCAGGTGCATTCCGGGTTCCAGAAGGAATCCGGTCTGAATCCAAGATATTTATCGTAAATCCTCATCGCAAACTCACAGGACCAGTAGCCGTCCTCCTCCGGAATATTCGCCATTATCGGATGCGAGTAAGGCGCGCCCATGAACTCGCAGCGCCCCTCCTTTATGGCAATTTTCAGCTTTTCAAGGACATCCGGAGTCAGTTTTGCCATCTGCTCGATCGTGTAGCCCGAGGTCTCGAAGACATATTTTGCCCTGGGGTGCTTGGCAAACTGATCGAAAATCACCTCGTATGACGCCCTGATTACGCGTTCGTAATTTTCCGGAATTAGGTAGGCATAGTTCAGATTCGCATGAAAGATCGCTACATAATTCATGATTCCTCCTTCTTGGGTTTTTTGTTAAAACACAACTGCAATAATCCCATCGCCACATACTCCGCCATGTGACGGGCGACATGAGCGCAGACGCAAGTCTTTAAATACAAGTGCTTTCCTGTGCATTCAAGGGAGGAAAAGCAAAAAGATAAATAAATAACAGGACTCCTACGAAACGCCCAAGAGCATGGACAAGCTTCATGCCGCCCGCATCCAGCTGACATTTTTTCTTCATTGCCTCGGACTACACCTACAGTTTCTTTTCGCGACATCATTCCATCGCTTTCTTGCGACACTTTAGAGTAAATGCGACATGGCACTTGCATTCCAATTCCGTGCGTGATAGACTTTCTTCCACGTGGGAATTCTTTCTTCTTGGGCTTTGATCCGTCCACAAGATTGAGCACCCCATATTCCTATGGAAGTCAAGCCTTGCGAGTCCTCCATCAGATCTGGTGCTTTATACTTTCTATTAAAATAAAATATGAGGAATCAGGATGAACAAATACGGATGTTTTTCGGATAAGGACAGAGAATTTGTAATCAGCACCCCGGACACGCCCTCACCTTGGATCAACTATTTATTCGGAAGAAATCTGAACGCATTCATCTCGCAGGCGGCAGGCGGATGCGCCTGGTTCTCAGAATCAGACATTGGACGTCTGACACGCTACCGCTTCAACGGTCTCCCGGTTGACAGCCCGGGCTTCTACATATATATCACGGATGCCGGTCAGACCTGGAATCCATCATTCCGCCCGACCTTGGCTCCGCTGGATTCATTCTCATGCGCGCATGGACTCGGTTATACCCGCTTTGAAAGCTCAAAGAACGCGTTGAACGCTTCGGTGAATTACTTCATACCGTACAATGAGAATGTGTTCATCTGGGACTTGAAACTCAGAAACGACAGCCAGGAGGCAAAGGAAATCAGACTGCTCACATATCTCGAATTTTCACTGAATGTGATGTCAAAGGACACAGAGGCGTATCTCGTCTGCGGCAATCAGTGGCGCATCAATTTCGATGAAGGGTTAAATGCCGCGCATGTTGATTATTTCGCATTCGGCTCCCCTCTCAAGACTCATTCATTCTTCGCATCCAGCGAAAAAGTCAGCGCATTCGAACTCGACCGTGAGGAATTCACAGGAAAAGGCCGTTCCGAGGCTAATCCTGCCGCACTCGCACGCAGACTGGGGAATTCGCAGATTCCTGACGGCGGCGCATACCCCTGCGGATGCCTGGAAAACAAAATCAATCTCGCCCCCGGCGAAGAAAAAAGAATCACCTATAAATTCGCATCCGCCGAAAATAAGGCGGAAGCTGAGACTGTTCTCGGAAAATTCTCAGTCCCCTGCGCCGTTGATTCAGCTTTCCGCGAACTTCGCAGTAGATGGAATGATAAACTAGAAGTGATGAAGATCGAAACTCCGGACAGCGACATCAACGCGTTTGTGGAGACCTGGCTTCCGTACAATACCAATGTGACAGCCGCCATCTCGCGCTCCATCTCGTCTCGTCATGTCGGGAGCGGCGGCGCCATCCGTTTCCGCGATACAATGCAGGATCTTATGCCGGAAACACTTTTCTCTCCCGGACATTCCAGAAAAATGATTTTAAAAGTCTATCAGACAATGCTGAAATCAGGTCGCACTATAATGGGAGTCAGCACCAGGACCATGACTTCTGACAATCCTGATTTCACAAGAGGAGATGCCGCTCTCTGGGGTGTGTATACCGTGCATAAATATCTTTCTGAAACAGGTGATTTCTCGATCCTTGATGAGATTGTCCCCTACTTTGACGGCGGAAGGGGAACCGTCCTGGAGCATATGGAGCGCGGTCTCTCATTCACTGCTGAAAACTGCGGTTCAAACGGAATTCCCCTGCTCTTTGATGTGGACTGGAACGACATGCTTCAGATCTTCACTCACTATGAGAAAGGTCCATGGGAATCCGTCATGATCGCTGAGCAGTTCATTTATGCCGCTTCATTGATGCGGGAAATCCTGGAGTCTGTGGACAAAAAGGATTTTTCCGGCTATCTCGAAGCAAAATCTGCAAAATTCGCACAAATACTAGAGTCGGATCTCTGCTGGGACGGAAAATGGTTCAGACGTCTCCTCCTCTTTGATAAATCCATTGGCGGCACTAATAATGAGGAGGGAAAAATCTTTCTTAACACGCAGTCCTGGGCTGTGCTCTGCGGCCGCCTGGACAGTCTCAAATGCAGAACCGCGATGAACAGCGTGGAGGAACTGCTGGACAGCCGATACGGAATCCGGATTTTCTCCCCGCCTTTCACAAAAAAGGGAGATGGCAGTTTCTTTGATTCGAATCTTGGCGGCGCCGGTGAGAACGGTGGAATTTTTCTCCATGCCAACACGTGGGCAATCATTGCAGAGGCGCTTCTCGGCAACAACAAGACGGCTTGGAAATATTTCAGCCAGATACTGCCACCTAAACGATCCGCGGAAAACGCGGATCTGTATTCGGTAGAACCCTACGCTTTCACATCCTGGGCATACGGTCCCGGACACAGCCTCTTCGGGAAGGGACAGCTATCATGGCTTACGGGCGGAGCCGCCTGGCTCCATATTGCGGCAAGCGAATACATTCTAGGCGTTAAACCAGGAATCACTGGCCTTGCCGTCAATCCCGTGATTCCGGAGCAGTGGTCCGGATTCTCCGTCCACAGAAAAGTCCGCGGGAAAATCTGCCGGATAGACGTTGGAAGAATTTCCGGCTCATCCGGACTGGATATCAATATAAACGGGAACAGAATTGAAAACAATTTTATTCCGTACGGCAAACTCAACCCTGCCTCTTAAGGGGCTGTTGCGAAATGACTTTGACATTTGCCGCCAAGGATTTTGATCCGATTTTTCTGACATGAAGGAGGAGCATGTCGAGACATGCAACGACTGAATGGCGGGAAAAGCGGCCAAAAGACTGGCGGATCTCGGGGGCACGGCGGCAGATTATCACTTCCGGCGTCACTGGACTGCACTATTGCTCTTATGTTATTCCCCAGGCAATCTATGCCTTCTTTCTATTCCTGCCGCTGAACTCGCGCGGACACTTGCCAAAATGCTTTTTGAAGAGTTTCGAGAAGTGGAAGATGTCCTCGTATCCAGCCAGGGCGGCGACCTCTCCGATCCTCCGGTTGCTGTCGCGCAGAAGATATGCCGCACGGTGCATCCTCGCCCTGATAAGATAGTCTATCGGCGAAGCGTTGAAATACTTCCTGAACAGCGCTGAAAAGCGAGGGACTGAATAACC
>DYRX01000165.1:0-4462 GCA_020718525.1 Victivallis vadensis | reverse complement strand
CATCCAACTATGTTTGAATCCGTGCTTGCGGGTTCCATAGCGCTGGAGCTGTCCTGATCCCCAGATTGCGAGGGTACTTTCGGGGCATTCGAGAACGGGACCGCCCGATGAGAGCTCTACTGGCTCATAGAAGAACATGAGCAGGTAGTCCCCTGTCCCGGCCGGCCTGTGGACAATGCAGGGCGGCATCCTCTCCTGTATCCCGATGCCCCTTATGCCAAGCCTGCCTCCGAATGGGAGCGGCTCCCGGAAAAAATGCTTAAAACCTTTCATGAAAAATAAGATACTACATAATTTCAATAAGAAAAGCCATATGCATTGGGTTTATTGAATGGTAGTATTGTTGCTGTTCAATAAAATATAATTGCAGTTCAATAAGATAACGCAAAAGATTAGGAGTCTTGAAATGTTCAACGGGCTAGGTCTCAATCTCGGAAATCTGTCACGGATCTCCAACGCAGAAACTCGTTCGCTAAGTCCGGAAAATCTGGATGGGGCGAAGGGCAAAGGCGGCATGGCGACAGAAGGAACGGGCGCCGCCTGTGCACGCGAGCTCGGCAGAGGATGGAAGATTTCGCCTTCCATCCGCATAAAAGCCGGAGAAACTGTCGAAATTGCCAATATCAGCGGTCCGGGGGCAATCCAGCAGATTTGGTTCACCCCCACCGGAAACTGGCGTTTCACCATAATCAGAATATATTGGGACAATCAGGCGCATCCTTCCGTGGAATGCCCCATTGGCGACTTCTTCTGCGCTGGCTGGGGTGGGAAGGAAAACAATACTGGCGCCAATTTCCGTCAGCTCACCTCGCTTCCTGTCTGCATAAACCCCGGAAGCGCATTCAACTGCTACTGGGAGATGCCGTTCAGAAGACATTGCAGGATCACAATCAGCAACATCGAAGATCCGGTCGAGGACAAGCCCGAGGAGAGGCTGATGGTGCTCTTCTACCAGATCAACTACACTCTGACTGAGGTCCCCGAGGATGCCGCATATTTCCATGCGCAGTTCAGGCGCACTAACCCTCTGCCATACAAGGAAGTCTACACAATCCTCGACGGAGTCAGGGGGCAGGGACATTATGTCGGCACATACATGGCGTGGGGGGTCAACAACAACGGCTGGTGGGGAGAAGGCGAGATAAAGTTCTTCATGGACGGCGACAAGGAATTCCCCACGATCTGCGGAACAGGAACAGAGGACTATTTCTGCGGTTCCTACAATTTCGACGTCGGACAGCAGAACGGCGGATACAGGGAGTTCTGTACCCCATATTCTGGACTTTTTCATGTCTTGAAATCGGACGGTCTCTACAAGTCCCAGACGCGCTTCAGCATGTACCGCTGGCATATCATGGATCCTGTCAGGTTCAAAAGTGATCTCAAGGTGAACATCCAGGCGCTGGGATGGAGGAACTACGGACGTTACCTGCCTCTCCAGGACGACATCGCTTCAGTCGCATTCTGGTACCAGACCCTTCCGACAAGTCCATTCCCAATACTGCCGGACAGAGACGCGCTGGAAGTCATTTGAGATCCGTATTCAGCGACCATCTTCGTTTACAATATCCTGAAAAAGTGATGGAAAATATCAAAGACAGTCGTTGACTTATATAAGTCATTGTGGTATAGTTGGTTATGTGTTATATGACAAGGACATGGCCGATAACCCGGAATGTGATAAACGATGCGGAGCGTTCGACGATTCAATCAGTCTGTTCAATATCTCCCTGCTCAAGAAATGCCGCCTCGGTCCGGCGGCCGTTGATTCCGGCAAATATATTCCAGTCGCTCTTGACGTCTCTCCCCTTGACAATTCCGGCAGTAAGAAGGAGGGGGGTTCATGGGCATACGAAAGGCACGACGGCCATTCTCCCAATTTCGCATATGCCGGCGTTGAGGTATACATGGTGTCGGGAAGCGAGCTGAGGCCTGGAAAACAGCAACTCCACTCCTGGCGGGTGGCTTGACATTGCAGAGGAGAATGGGGAGATGAAGGAGCCGCGTCCCTGGAAAAAGGAGTGGCACGTGCAGATTTTCCGGGATGTCAAAGGATACGGACGGACAAGAATTGTGTTCAAGGCCGTGGAAAGGACGGCCGACAGAAAGGGAGGGCTGTTCCTTCTGACTGAAATCGAGGTCGAGACCTACTGGACGAGCCTTCCGGACAAGCCGGAAACTGTCATTGAGCCTTATCATGCGCATGGCACTTCCGGACAGTTGCACAGCGAACTCAAAAGTGATATGGATGTCGAGAGACTACCCTCCGGCAATTGCCTCAGCAATGGCACGGACAGCGTCGCAGTCGTAGATCCCGCTGGCGAAAAAGTTGTTTGTCTCTATGACGGAGACAGAAGCGTCCGTCAGTGTGCAGGTGTCTAGGACATACGTGTCCGCAAATGCTGTTGCACGCAATTCTTCAATCAGGGTTTCAGCCTTCAGCACATTGGAGGTTCGGCCGCTGTCGTCGGTACGGTGTGCGTTGCTATCGAAGGCATGTGTTGTGCAGATCAGACGATTGCGATAGACATGGTGACGCCATTCATCATTTCGCATTATTGTGCCATTCGGCGTGTCCGCGCTGATCTGACGGATTTCAATCAGCTCTGAGACAAACAAGTCCAGGCTTTCCTCTGTCAGTCGGGAAATGTCCCCGGCTGAAACCATGAATTCGTCAAAACTCCCATATATTTTCGCCCAGCCTTTGCTGACCGTCTTGATGAACAGAGAGCCATGAGTATGGAATAATTCTCGAAGTTTACTTTGATGTTCAGGCGCAGAAAGAAAGAGATTCCAGGTCTTTCGCCCAAGATTCAAGTAATGGCTGTAGTTGCCAATGGTTTCCAGATTCTTCCAGTTCCATTCCGAAGCGGCGTTTGGATATCTGGTCAGCAGTGCCAAATCATTAAATAAATCTGTCTTCCCAAACTTCATGACCGGCTGAGCGCGCTTGAGACAATCTTCGACCGCCGAATCTGGAATAACTTGAACGCCTAGGCTAGCACAGCAATCTGCCAACTCTACAAACTCCATGATCGGCTTGCCAGAATGAAGATTGACGGGGTATCGCTTTTTGAAGAAGCGGCGCAAGATCCTCGGCATCTTGTGGATATCGTATTCTCCCCCGCTGATGGCGATGGTCTTGCAAGTGCGATCTGCAGAAGCTGGCAACGTCTCTGCATCTGGCGACTCCAGGCGATGGACAAGGTCGGATGTCCTTTCTTTCAGATCTCCATCCCTTAAATTGCAGTGATTGTCAGAATTGCGCATATAGTTACCAGCCCATGGAGCCATTGTCATTGGGATACTTTATGATGCGGAATCTGGAAATCAAGAAGATACAATAATTTCGTGTACTATTCGGGGTTTCCTATTCCGATTTCATTCCTAGATGCATCTCCTTATTTCTCCATTTCTCATACTCTGCATTTGTTGAACAGTCCCCGAGTGTCCTAGTGTCCTAGGTCGCAAATAAGTTGAAATTAAAAATGAAGAAATAAAGACAGCCTGAAGGCTGAACACCAACGAAGATCGGACGAATTTAATTCGTCCCTCCATGATGCGGAACATGCCTTACGCTGGAGGGCAACTGCTTGCAGTGCCTGCTTTTCCAATCGAAAGCAGAAAGCATTTTTTTATCACGAAACACGCGGAACGCGAAAAAAGTGTACGGTTTACGAATCGTAATCGTGTTCGTCAACTGGTATCGTGTAAGCAGAGCTTTTGAATCTGGAATCTCAAAGCGGCGCTCACACGACGGCACTCCAAAAATATTGAATACTGAATTTCAATGACGAATATTGAAGGGAAGAGGGTGAAAAGAAGACCGGCAAGCTGTCGCGTGCCGGAAGAAAGGCGCTAGCTGAGTTGCACTTCGCGAGCGCAGTCCAAATGCTTCGCAGGATTCGCTCTGCAAATAAAAAAAAACGCCCGCAGATGCGGGCGTTTTTGTGTCTTTACTGGGTCTAACTGCGTCAGTCGTTCAGTGCGGGATCAAGGACTGTCCTGTTTCCTGAAGCGAAAACAGTCCCTGTTGTCTGAATCGAAACACCGTTCATGATGTAGTCGAGTGCCTTGAGAGAGGAGCTGTTCTGCCAGAGAATGTCAGCCTTGCTGTCGCCGTTGAAGTCCAGGAGGCGAAGCACCTGCCAGTCCGGGTTGGTGACGGCATAGGGCATTCCGCTGGCATCCATTGTAAGTCCGTCCATCAGCCAGATCGAGCCCTGACCTGTCAGGCTGTTCTGCCAGAGCAGATCGGAATTTCCGTCTGCGTTGAAGTCGCCAGATTGTATGACCGTCCAGCTTTCAGATGCCGGAGGCGTCGTATAGATGTAGCCCTGGCTGTCAATCGCAAGACCATTCATGAGATACATGTAGCCGGCCTTGGCGACCGTGTCGCGCCAGAGGATGTCGCATTTTCCATCGCCATTGAAGTCGGCGAAGAATTGGGGAAGCCAAGTCG
>DYRX01000476.1 GCA_020718525.1 Victivallis vadensis | reverse complement strand
TTGTTTTGCTGTAGCGGCAATGGGGGAAGCTGGACAATGATTAGTCCGCCCCCGCAGAGCCGCCGTGTTGGGTGAATGGCGGCCCCGCGAAGGTGCCGGAGAAGCGTAAAACGCATCTCATGCTATTATACCAGGAAAATGCGGCATTTTAGGGTGTGTGGCAGTCCTAGCTTCCAGCGAAAATCCAAATCCGCGGGACTTCGGCCGGGGATTGCCCCCGGCATTTGTCCTTTTTTGCTCCTAGGGAAGCTCTGCTCCGGGTATACCTGAGAATAGGGATGGCTCTTCATACTTCTGGAGCCAACTACTCTCATCTTCCTCCACAGTTTCCGCGGAAACAGTGACTTCTATGACTTTAGTTACTCCGGTCATTGCTGAAATGTCCGGGGTTTGATTGTCCCAACCACTGACTTCCTGGACAGGGCATGAAGTCTGATCATCGGGTGCACCACCAGAGCAATCGGAGTCATTCCGGTCATTAAAGTCATCAGAGTCATTAGTCATTCGGTATTTACCCTGGGCTGCTCTGCAGAGAATTCCAGATGAGACAAGAGCGCTCAGGTTGTTCTTCAAAACTCCACGGCTAATGCTAGTGAGCTTTGCGAGCTGATCAAGAGTCAGATCGCCGGGATTGCTTTTGAAGGCGTCCATTATCTCCTGTTTGCGTCCGCAGAGACGCGCTCCCAGATCACAATCACCGGCAAGAATCCATGAGTAGCCTAGTCTTCTAATAGTCAAAGATTGCTATTCTACATCGCGCCCAGTTACGTGAAGCTCCTGAAGCCCGTTTCTGGATTCTCCGAAGACCCAGGCTGAATCTGCTGCCCCCAAGATGCCTTGCGTTCCTGAAATTGTGTCAAAGACCTCGGGCGCCGGACTTTTTCTGCAGTGGTGCACAAGAAGAATGGCAGCCCCTGAATTCATCGCAATTTCCTGAAGAGGCTCCATGAACTTTGTGTCAGCCTCGTAGGCGTTGCATCCCCGCGGGGTTGGAGGGCGAAACCTTTGTAAGGTATCTATGATAATCAAACGACAGTTGGAGACAGCTTGCATTTTGCGGATCAAAGAGAGCTTGTCCTTAACTTTTCTGAGCTCAGACATCGAATAGATAAAGATGTCTTTAGGTATTGGCGACCCGAGTTTTCCCAGTCTGTCCTTCATTCGTCGAAGGTTGTCTTCGAAAGCCAGGTATAGAACTGGAGTGCGGTTAGCTTGCTGGTCAAGGAATACTCCACCCGTTGAAGCGGCCAGAGCGAGCTGAAGCATCAGCCACGATTTTCCGGTCTTAGGACGACCCGCGAGAACAGAAAGACCGCACGGGAGAATACTTGGAACAATCCACTCGGGTTCCCCTATCTCCATCGAGACCAGATTGCTGGCATTGACGACCAGAGCAAGGTCTTTGTCGCATTCGCGCGATATTTTTTCAATGAAATCAAAAGTCTTGGCATTATCTTTCTCGCAATCTGGATTAAGATATAGAAGACGCTGAGTCTGGCCGGATTGAGGTCTCGTTGCACCTGGAAGCCTCGACATTCGGCTCGCATTTTTACAAGCTTTGTCAACGCCCATTGGAACAAAAAACTCTTGAAAAAGGAGGTTTTTCGAATATTCATCCCAGGCCGCACTGTTCGTGCACTCTATCCTGACCCATGAATGAAGAGATTTGCCTCCTGAGTGGACAATGGCTGCGACAGGAAGACCTCCTTTGATCGCTCCGACCCAGAAGCTAAGCTGGGAAGGGAGAGGAATGCCATCGAACTCAACTACCGCAAACCTGAAGCTCCTGACACAGGAATCGGATCGGTATGATGGTCCTCCAGCTTTTGTTTCTCCCTCAAGCCCCGTCAGAGTGTTCGGAATTATGTGTTCTGGCAGGTCGCATCCGGGAGACAAGGTGGCAAGCCATTCATGAAC
>DYRX01000475.1 GCA_020718525.1 Victivallis vadensis | reverse complement strand
CGCTCTGCGGGGTTCCGCTCAGAAGAAAAGCCGGCATGTGCCATAGCCCCCAGATACCCCCAAGAATCAGTCCTGCCCAGACCGGAGCGAACTTTCTTTGTAGAAGAGGGAGAGCGATACCTCGCCAGCCAAATTCCTCGATAGGCCCTTTAATGGCGGCAAGACCTAACCCCACGAGCAGACTCTGAAAGGACGCAAATGGAAATGGTTCCGTGAGAAGCTTACCTCGAAACGCTGAACCGCCAATGAAGATCAATGGTATGCCAATGATTAGGAAGGCATACCAAGCCGAACGAGATCAGCAGAAATGGAATGAGTGAACGGAGCGGTACCCGGTATCTTTCAGTCGCTACGGTTGTTATGGGCATGTTGTTCCTTTTCTGAATTAGGTTTCCGGAAATGCATCGTAAATGACATCCTGCCTCCAAAAACTCCAGTTGGAGCCAAGCCTGCTTCGCCAGCTATGCGGGAAACTGTGCCACGAGACTGAAAATGAGGATCAAAGACAGTTTCAGTCACGGATAACAAGCCTCCCGGTTTTAAGGTGCCACAAATCTCTTTCAGCGCCCTGTTCCTGTCCGGGATCTCGCCCATAACTGTCACGAGAAGCGCAGCATCGAAGCGGTTGTTTCCCAAAAAACCTTGCCCCAGACCCGCGTGTAAAAACTCAATGTTCGACAAATTCTCTGCAAGAGCCTTCTGTCTGGTTCGTGCGAGCATCCCTTCTTGGATATCCATTGCGACAACATGACCGCGCTCGCCGACTCGCTTGGCAATCGGAATGGTGAGGCGCCCCGGCCCGCAACCGGCATCCAATACAGACATTCCCGGCTCAAGTCCCAATTGTTCAATGATCGTTTGCGCCCTGCAGGTCTTGGCGAAGGGATTGTCAAGTTCAACCATCCACCGCAACCAGACTGGGCATGGAAGTTCGAATCGACGCGAAGACGCATGCCACAGCACAAAGATAAGGACAATGATGCCTATTGTAGAAAAGATGACGTGAGCAATGTTTCCCATAAGTGTCAGTCCGTTCTCCTAAGTGTTCTTAGTTTGTCGCGGCAATAATCATCCTCTGTAAGATTTCCGTCGGAGGAGTAAACAAACTCTCGTTCTATACCCTTTGATTTCGCCCTTATAATAAACCTGTATACGGTATTGTCGCTGGAGACATTATAGTTGACTTCTGATATTTCAATGACAGTAGGTAGCTTTGACAGTATCTTTGCGGATACTGATGAACTTTGTCGTATCCTCTCAAGAATCCTTACTTCAACAAAAAACACATGAAATGAATCATCAAATCCTTAATTCTTCATTGTTAATTTATAATTGTCCTGTTGCCGAGATCGAATCCGAGCAGGCCTTGGTCAATGCAAACAAGGAACTGATCAGCCGCTTCGAGAAGAAGATACAAACAACAATTGCCCGAATATGGGGGGACGTGACATGAGGGACAGTGGAGAAGGACGGAAGGGACAGCTATAGGAACAAAAGAGACAAGGGAAAGGGACTGAGGGACAAAGAAACAATCAGGGGAATGCGGATATCCTGGTTCCCGGAGCGGAATTAGTGTGCATTTGTTCCTCGTCCCTATCGTCCCTTGAGTCACTATAGTCCCTGTTTTTCGGAGGCAGTCAAGGATTGTGAAAGGTTTTCTTGAAAATTAAATCCACCGAAGTAGATTCTGTGGTGGTGCCATTGAATCAGAGACTGGAGATACCTGAGTGACAGAAAGGACGGACAAAATTCCCGAGGCAAGTGTATTATTTCCCCTGTCCCTTCAGTCCCTCATGTCCCTTGTTCGTCCCTAGTGTCGTTTTTCTGAAAGGAGATTTTATATGCCTGAGCCCGGATTCATCATGTGCGCGCCATCCCGGATGAACGCGCAAAGGATGTAAGACAGGCGCTGGATATGCTTGCGACTGCAA
>DYRX01000474.1 GCA_020718525.1 Victivallis vadensis | reverse complement strand
GGGATTTTCCAGGATGTTCCTGACTTCGAAATCTACTCCGGGATGCTGTTTTTTCGCCTCGTCAATAAGAGTCGGACATATGTCTATCCCGGTGTATCGGACAGTTCCGAAGCGCTTCGCAAGAACCGGATACAGGTCTCCGAATCCGCATCCGACATCGCAGACTGATTTACCGGCCATGTCCGCGATGTCCGCAAGGATCTCGAAGCGCAGGATCTGGCTTTCGATGCTGCCCCATCCGAGAGTCTTGTAGCTGAACCCGAAATTCCTGTATCGTTCCTCGTAATGCCTGTATAAGTTCTTGTCGTCCATAAGATACCAGATCCCGTGGTTAAGTTAAGGCGGCAAGGAAGCCGCGACTAACGACTAACGACTAACGACTAACGACTAAGTAATCGCGCAAAAATAACTTGACATAATTAGCCACTTTTTTGGGGGCTTATGGAATAGTTCCACTCTCCATGGAAATCGTCCCGTTCGATGGAAATATCAGCGAAATCCTTGTCCGAAATTTTAATGCCGCTGGGATAGTCGCAAGTGTCAAGAGCACATTTGATTTTTAACCCTTTGGTTGTTGTGGTTGCGCCAATTAGGTTGACAATTGTTGCCAGGTCCTGCAACGGTCGCCCACGCCAATTCTTGCTAATGTAGGAAAACATGCGATGTTCTATTTTATTCCATTTGCTGGTTCCTGGAGGGAAATGGCATACATTAATACTCAGCCCCATCTCATTGCTCAGCTTTTGAAGCTCAATTTTCCACAACCTGTTGCGACTTCCGTTGCTTCCGCCTCCATCAGCCATAATAAGCAATTTGCTTGCGTTGAGATATGCAGATTTACCCATCTCAATCCACCACCGGCGAATGCTTTCCACGGCGAACGATGAAGTATCATGATCAATTCCGACGCTAACCCATCCTTCGTTTCGCTGTGGATCGAAAACGCCGAAAGGGGTAACTTTACCCTTTGCCAGATTAGGGAAATCATAGACATTTACATTATCTGGTGTTCCCTTTGGACACCACTCTTTGCCACCGTTTTTGAACTCGCCAACAAGTTCTTTCTTCTTGGCATCTACAGAGATTGCGGGTTGCCCTTCTGCCAAAAATGCCTGTACACGTTCGTTGATAAAAAAGAATTGAGCATTTCTATCGGGATGAGTGGCCCCCTCTCTTGTTTTCCGGTTAGCCTGCAAACTGTATTTTAGGCTCTTCAGCAAGGCGGAAACTGTTCTTGGAGACACCTTGCAACCTCCCTTTGAGAGTTCATTTGCCAACTTCTGGGTACTCTTGCATGTCCATCGCAGTGGAGACATCGGATCCCCGCGCGTAAGTGGCTCAACAAGTTTCTCCAGCTCGGAAATAAGGCTATTGTTTTTTTCCGTTATCTTCTTTCGTCCACCACCTTTAGCCCTGACCCTTGACTTTTCGGCAGAATTGGGAAATCCCAGATCTCTGTAGCCAGAAACAACTGTATTGCGTGCAAGCCCGAGTGTTTGTGCGACAAAAGATATGCAAGGCCTGCCGCATGCCTTTACCGCCGCACCGGCAAACCTTCGTCGCCCACGCTCATCAAGCCGTGGGACTAATGAATCATACATTGATTTTAATTCAAAAGCTTCCATTAATAAGAAGATACACCAAGGGGGGCAGATGTCAAGTTATTTTTGCGCGATTACTAAAGACTATTATCTCGGTAAATACGAGGTGACTCAGGAACAGTTTGAAAAAGTGATGGGGACGACTCCGAGCCAATTCAAGAATCCACAGGCTCCGATTGAATCGGCCACATGGGAAGAGGCAGTTGAGTTCTGCAGGAAGCTTTCGGAAATGCCAGAGGAAAAAGCAGCAGGCCGCATTTACAGCCTGCCATCTTCTGCGGAATGGGAATATGCATGCAAAAGCGGTGGACAGGCAGAACGATTCTCAGGA
>DYRX01000473.1 GCA_020718525.1 Victivallis vadensis | reverse complement strand
CTAGCAAAATAAGGATTTTGTCCAATGACAGATGTAAAAGAATTGCAGAAGAAAAGTTTGAGATCATGGTGCGGCGAAGGGGCATTCATTTGCGAGTGGTTCATATGCGGATTTTTCCCAGCACAGGTCAGAAACGCCGAACCGCCGCCAAACCTCTTTGACAAAAAAATATCAGACAACTGGAGAAAGGACTGGCTTTCCGACTGGGGTGGGGTTGAAGGCATTGTTGGAGGATTGCCTAAGCCCTGCGCAGAACAGGGCGGAAAAAGCCCGGCGGAAATAGAGTGGATGCATGTCGAATGCTCCGAATATTCTCCTGTCCTCAGTCTGCAAAGCGCCCGAAGAGCATCTCCCGCTCTCGACTCGGTTCTCGACCGGACCAATCCCGGCGACATGCAGTGGTATGCTCTCGCCCTCGTCGAATGCGATTCAGACTGCGAACTGGAAATGAACTTTTCCGTCTGGGACGGAAGCATTGTCCATCTTAACGGAAAAGAAGTCTTCGAGGAGCATTCCTGGCATCATGTGCTCATTGACATGGAAAAAATTCGTCTGCCAATGAAAAAGGGCGTCAACACATTGCTATTTAAAAACGAGAGGGACGGTCTTGTTGCAAGGCTTTCTCCAGCAACGGGATGGAGCGCAGACTGGAAGGCTCCAGTGGCGCTCGGGCTAGAGGATGCCAAATCGAGTCCGGAAATCTCCGGAGACTGGCAGATAAGACGTTGCTCGCTTGCATCGAAACCCTCCCATTCCTTCAACGGCGGCTCCGAATCAGAATTCTTGGCATGGAAGCAGAGCTTCAGGGAGATCTACAGGAAAATTATTGGAAAGACCTTTGACAGCATACCTGGAGGAAAAACTCTAACCCGGACTCTAGGAGAAACTAAGACAGCCTGGGGAGTGCGCAGATTGGTCGAAATATCCGGGGGGCCCTTTGGCGAGAAGATCCCTGCATTCATCCTTGTTCCCGACGACAGTATCAGAAACGGCAAGACCATCCTTCTCGTCCACGGACATGGAATGACCTGGAGAATCGTGGCCGGAGAGCGCCCGCGACCGCCTGTCCGAGCTGCCCAGATCGGACCAGACACGGATAATTACGCGGAACTTCTTGCCATGCAAGGCTTTCTGACCGCAACATTCTGCCTGAGAGGATTCGAGGAACGCGGAGATTTGAAGAGCCGCACCCATCTCTGCTCAAGATATGACGCTGAAGCAAGAATGCTTGGCTTCTCTCTGATAGGCCTGCACATACATGACATACATTGCATGGCAGATGCCCTCTGCGAAATCCCCGGTGTAAACCCGTCGAAAATCGGCATAAGCGGACTCTCCGGGGGAGCCACAATGACCTGCTACGCCGCCGCATACGATGACCGCTTTGCCGCCGCCGCATCCTTCTGCGGAGTATTCAGCATGCTGGACAAGATATTCGACGGAGGATGCGGCATGCAGAATCTGCTTGGACTTTACGAGTACGGCGATATGGACGATGTCCTGGCAATGATCGCGCCGCGTCCTCTCCTCATAGCGCAAGGGCGTTACGACGCGTGCTTCAACATTCCAAGGACCCGATCAATTTTCGAGGGTGCGCGCAGAGCATATTCCTCCCTCGGCAAAACTGCCATGATAGAGTTCAAGGTCACCGACTTGGGGCACCAGTACGAGCCGAAGCTGGCAGGCGACTTTTTCAGAAAGCATCCATAGACGCAACTGCGCAATTATCATTGGATAATCTGGAGCGGAAGTCTGCGGAAAGACATACGCCCAGATTGTCTAGTGTCCTGTCCCTTAAATACTAATCGTAATACACTTGAATAATTTAACCGGCTGCGCCGGGACGTTCCAAGACTCGCTATCGTTGTCGTAATCGCGTTCGTCAATGTACATCGTGTACGCTAACGTGAACCGCCCCGCTGTGAACGTGAA
>DYRX01000164.1 GCA_020718525.1 Victivallis vadensis | reverse complement strand
TTAGGCTGTTCTCAATTTCAATTTTGCAATTCGCATTTTGCAATCTTTCTTTCCTTCAATATTAAAATGAAGACAGCCCTGAGAGGCTGGACACCAACACAGCGTTTTTTTTCGGATGGGAACGCCGACATCTTGTCGGCTCTCTTCCGAATACCGAGCTGTATAACTCGGCGTTCCCATCTGAAATTTTTGTGTCTCCGTGCCTTTGTGCGAGGACAAGTTCTTGTCTTTTCACTTCACGCCTTGGGGCAGGCTTGGTCTGAGAAGACGTTTACAGATTTGCGGTTTACGTTCAGTTCAAAATAAAATATTGTTATTCCATTACCATAAGGCAGATCCAGCAATATCAAGCCAATTTTCATGCCATTGTGGGGTTAGATTTCCAAGCTTCAATTCTGCAACCGGAAATATGCCCATTTCAGATTAGAAAAAAAAGAACACCAAAAATAATCGCATAGGTTCAACTTGCCTTCTACATTCGTCCATGCCTGAGGATTGAAATCAGGAGAAGACCGCCCATAAGGGTGGAGAAGACGAAAGTCGCGATTCCGAGAAAGAAAAGCTCGTTCTGCCTGGAATGCATTATCAGCGCAGAGCCGATCAGCATTGCCGCAGTGATGATTGAAAACGCTATTCTGTTGCTGATCTGATCGTGCTTCTTCAGCATCGGCTCGAGGCCCTTGTGCTCGAATTGGATCTTGAAGCTCTTGTTCTTGAACTGCTTGAGGATCTCCCTTATTTCGTCAGGAAGATCATAGAGCAGGTCAAGGTATTCCGAGGCGGAGTCCATGAAGCTCTTCATCAGCCTTTTTGGATTCATCGTCTCGAGAACGAGTTTTTTCGCATATGGCTCTATATGCCCGATCATATTGAAATCAGGCTGAAGCCTTCTCGCCGCGCCCTCTATCGAAAGCAAGGCCTTCATCAGGAGCAAAAGATCCGGCGGAGCTGTTATCCTGTACTTGAGCGCGAGCCTGAGAATCTCGTTCAGAAATTTTCCTATGTTGATGTTTTTAAGAGGCAGATAGGAATATCTCTCCATGACTTTTAGAATGTCATATTCCAGAGCGTCCCTGTTTTCTATCTCGACACCCTGGGAAAGCTTCACAACGGCATGGGTGATGCGCCTTGAATCCCTCCTCGCCAGCCCTATGATGAGGGAGCCCAACAGTTCCTTGTGGCGCGGCATGAGAGATCCCATCAGCCCCATGTCTATGAAGCATATGACTTCGCCCTCCATCGCGAAGATGTTCGCCATATGAGGATCAGCATGGAAAAAACCGTTTTCAAAGACCTGAGCCATGACAAGATCCACCATTCTCGAACATATGCGCTCTATCTGCTCGGCGCTATGGTTCTCCGCAGAGACGTCCTTTATCTTGGTGCCGTGTATGAACTCGATAGCCATCACTGACCGGGTGCTGTACTGCGGATAGACCTTGGTCACGTGAATCCTCTCGTCGCCCTCGAAATATTCCGCGAAACGCCCGATGTTGCTCGCCTCGACCGTGAAATCCAGCTCGTTCCTGATGGCCTGCCTGAACTCCTCGACTATGCCGGACGGATCCAAGGGCTTCAAATTCGGAGCATATTTTTCTATCAGAAACGCCAGGTTGGACATGATGTCGAGATCCGCCTCAACCGTCTTGTCTATGCCAGGACGCTTGATCTTGATCGCAAGCTCGGATCCGTCGAAAAGAACTGCCTTGTGCACCTGCCCAATCGAGGCGGAAGATATCGGTGTCTCAGAAAAATCCCTGAATATCTCGTCAATTGGAAGCTTCAATTCCTTCTCCACGACACGGACTGCCTCCTTCCCATCGAAGGGAGCGACCGAATCAAGAAGCTGTTTGAGCTCCTGGCAAAGCTCCTGAGGCAGAAGATCCGGGCGATCACTCACAAACTGACCGAGCTTGACAAAGCTGGGTCCAAGCTCTTCTATAATCTTGCGTATTCTCTGCCATATGTTCAGCTTCGGATCCGAGGACGCAAGCCCTTCCCTGTAGCGCTTCAGAGACCTCTTGCTGAATATCAGATATTTCTTCAGATTGCTTTTTTCGACAAACTCGACGAAGCCATGCCTCAGGAGTATGGCGGCAATAGCCTGGTATCTCAGGAAAGTTTTGTATCTCCTGAACATCAGTTCAGCTTGGATATTTTCTCTTCTAGCCTCGCAATCGCCTCGTGAAGAGATTTCACATCGGTTTCGAGCTTTTCAAAATGGCTCGTGCAAGGAAGCTTCATCGAAGAAACTGTCTTCTCTACAATTTTTGTCACCTGCTCCTGAAGGGCGGCCTTGCTCTCGTCTGCCTGCTTCAAAAGATCCCCTACAAATTTCCTCCCCTCCTCCTCGGGAAGCTTGCTCTCTTCAGCAATCTTTTTCCCAAGCTCCATTATCTTGCTCTGCGTCATCGCCACAAGACCAAGCCCGACATACGCGTTCTTCTTCAGCATCTCGATCATTTTCAGCTCCTTGTAATGATGTGTTGGAAACATTAGGACAAATCCTGAAAGACTATGCAAACTGTCCCCTTGACTAGATAGCACTCTTGAGGCAAACTTTCAACCCAAAGTATTGACAGAAAGCACGGAATATAGAGGAATCAAGGAGTGATTCCTGGGGGAAATGTTTTACGACATTTTCCAGACAGTCTCCCCATTTTCTGATTTAACTTTTTTCCATCCGCGCCTTTTCATCAGCCTGTGGACAGCTGATCTTGGAGAGGACAGTCCCGACGTGCGCATATAATCCATATGGACTGCGCCAAGGGGCTTAATCTCCCCTTTCTCTGCGGCGGCGGTCCTCCGGGGCACGGCGGCAGATTATCACTTTCGGAGTCATCCGTCATTTAGATATCTCGATATGCGCATTCCTCATTCCTTGAAATTGATAATCTTGCACCCGCGGCAAATGGCAAAGTTATTTCGCAACAGCGTCACATGAATATCGCCTTCATGATTTTGAAGTAGACGAATGTTATAATCAGAGATATTGGAATGGTAACAATCCATCCGACTACGATTCTTCCCAAAACTGATAGCTGGATGGATTTTACTCCGTCCTGCGACAGACCAGAGCCGGTGACGGCACCCGTCGCGGCATGAGTGGTGCTTACCGGCATTCCTAGGGCGGATGCTCCGACGACGCTTGTTGCGACGGCGAAATCTATGCAGAAGCCACGCGCGTTGTTGATCTTGGTGATGCCCTCGCCGAGCGTCTTCATGACCCTGTTGCCGAGCAGTGTTATGCCTGTCGCCATTGCAACGCCGCCCAGCACCAGGATCCAGAGCGGCATCGAGGCGTCGAAGGTGTCTGGAATTCCATTCGCCGCCACGACCAGGCATATTGCAAGAACAGGGCTGATGCTGTTTGCAACATCGTTGGAACCGATTGCGAATGCGACATAGCACGATGTGCCAATCTGCAGATTTCTAAATGCGTGCTGTACTCCTGTTGGAGTATCCTCGCAGTGTGCAAGCCATTTATGTATGAACCACCTGCACTGAAAATAAACCGGAATCAGAAGGACCAGGCAAATAATCAGGACATGCCAGCGCTCCGCATAGAAAAAGGCGGGAGACTTGCCAAGGAACTCGACGGTGAGATTGTCCGCCGCCACGCCCAGCTCCCCGGACACTTTTTTTATCTCCCTGGACTGCTCGAGCATCTTGTCCTGATTCTTCATCCCGTCCCTGTCAAGTTCGGAGTCTATCTTGTCCGCCAAAATTCTGATCTTGGTCGTCTCATACTGCAGTTTGTGCGCTCTGCTCTTCTGCCTTTCTATCCTTTCGTCAACAGTTTTCCCTGAAAAAAATTGATCTGCGTCAATCCCAAGGCTTGATTTCAGGCTGGTCAGAGTAGCCAGAGCAAAAATCCCTCCGACTACGGTCACGGCAATAACGATCGGAAGCCAGAATTTCACTCTCTTGACGACACCCTTCTCACTTTTGCCAACGACAAAGCCCTCTATAAAAACCGAGAGGAGGAAGGCTAGAAAGGCGGCGATAAGCGGTGAGACGATCCAGGCAAGCGCAATTTGTGCAATGACATTCCATTGTATTGTCTCCCAGCCTGATATCATTACGCTTATTCCGGTCAGACTGCCGACAATTGCGTGCGAAGAGCTTACAGGAAGAGACGTGAGGGTGGAGATGAGGACAAAAGTCCCAGATGCCAGCAGGACGGTAATCATTGCGATGACATATTCCTCGGCGTTCCCGAAGGTCGAGGGCGGCACTAGGCCGGAAACCAGTTTGACAGCGACATTTCCGCCTAGTAGCAGGGCTCCTAGAAAGGTGACCGCCCCGCCGATGAAAATAGCGGTGCGCATCGTTATCGCACGCGATCCGACGGCCGATGCGAAGGCGTTCGCTATGTCGTTTGCGCCATTGTTGAAGGCCATGAAAAAGGCCGCCAGACACCCGAGCACGATGAAGACCACTCCATGTTCCATTTTTTCCTCACTTGCAGAGACTGTTGATTTTGTCCTTCTTCTTGTCGCGCAACGGCTTGAAATTGGTCTGAGACTCAAATACCAGTTTGGATCCGAATCTTTTTTTCCATTCCGCGAGTATGCGCTCCTTGTTTTCAGAAGCCCATTCTATGTCGTTTTTTCCCATGATCTTTCTGGCGTCGGCGACCTTTTCTCTCGTGTATTCGGCAATTTCCATGCATTTCATGCCCTCGAGCGCGACGGCTGTGAATTTTCTCGCGTAGATTCTCATCATCGTCGCGCTGACCGCCCAGTCGAGAAATGCCTTAGCCGCAGGATTTGTCCGGCTCTTTTCAACGAGCGCATTTGCCTCCATGGTCCAAGCCACCTTGTCGGGAACTGTCACAAGTATCGGGGCGCCTTTTTGAATTTCAGCCATTCCACGAGCTAAGAATGATATCCCCACAGAACAGTCGCCGCACCCGGCATCCTTCACTGGTCCTGACGGATCGCTCGTGTAGTATTCCACGCCTTTATCCAGCGCCTCCAGGTATTTCCATCCTTCATCCTCGCCAAATTCCTGAAGAACCACGCTTACGAACATGAAGCCTGTACCCGTACTGAGAGGATCCGGCATGATGATACCATTCCTGATTTTAGCCTGGAGCAGATCCTCATAGCTGTAGGGCAGTTCGAAGGGCCAGCGGTTGAGGCTGTATTCGCCGGACGCAAAGCAGTTGAGAAAAATTCGCATGCCAACCCAGTGCGGCTCCTTCCCTGACCCGTCATAGAAATCTTTCGACAATTTCTCGATGTTGTCAGGCGCAAACGGCCGCAGTAAACCCCTTTTTCTTGCAATCTCCAGATTGACAGTGGAAAATCCCCATGCAATGTCGGGTTTCTGCTCCTCAGGCAAGTTTAGCGCGTCAAGAAGGTCTCCCTCGTCTATGAAGGAGACGTCCAGCTTCACATCGGGATAGTATCTCTTGAACTCGACAAGCTGAAGAAAAACCTCGTCTTCATCGAGCGAGGTGCAGACAGAGAGCCGCTTCGCATCCGCGCCCTGTCTGGAACAGGCTCCCGCCAGGATAAGAAGAAAGGACGCCAAGACGAGAGGCAAAGCACGGATCTTCATATGACACCCCGTTTGTTTCATTCTGGAATGTCCCCTTTGAAGGCAGATAAGGCAAGCTTGCCAATGTTAGAACTTCTTTAGACTTCTGTGTTCCGCACATTTCGCGGTTTTGTGAAATCATCAGACATTGCATATTTTTCCTGTAAATGTCCCGATAAATTCCTCTGACTGCACAATCAAGGCGCAATATTGATTGCCCGTCGGCACGTAAATTTTCATCCTAAATGAGCAGGAGCTCTTTATTTCCGCTCAGAGCATGATATATTGTCCGCCCAAATCATAAGGAGACATGCTAATGATCAGCAGAAGGAATCTGATATTTCTTGGTGCGCCTGGAGCAGGCAAGGGAACTTTGGCAGACATGCTTGCCGAGGAGTTTGGCCTTGTCCACATCTCGACAGGCGACATACTCAGGGATGAAATCAAGAATGGCACCGAGCTCGGTAGAAAGGCGAAGGAATTTGTGACGAGCGGGGGGCTTGTTCCCGACGAGATAGTCGCAGGCATGGTCGCATCGAGACTCACGAAGGACGACTGCGCCAACGGTTTCATACTCGACGGATTCCCACGCACCCTCAATCAGGCGGAACTGCTTGAAAAATCCCTCGCCAAGGTCTCCAGAAAGATTGACAAGGTCGTTCTCTTCGAGGCGTCCGAAGACCTCCTGATAAAAAGAATCAGCGAGAGAGTCATCTGCGACAAATGCAAGGCGAATTTCAACAAAGTTTTCAGCCCGCCGAAAAAGAATGGCGTATGCGACAAATGCGGAGGCTCTCTTTTGCAGAGACCAGACGACACTATCGAGAAGGCGGCATACAGACTCAAGGTCTATAGCGAGCAGACAGCTCCCCTGATTCCCTACTACAAGACAAGAGCCCTGCTCGCGGTCATTGACGCCGGCCAGGAAAAGAAAATTTCATATCCTGCTCTCCTCGGGGTTCTTAATTGAAGAAAGATTCGATAGTCCACAGTCCGGATGAGATTGACGGAATAAGAAAAGCCGCCGCCCTGGCCGCCGAGATCAGGGAGAAATTGCGCGGTCTTGCGGCGCCGGGCATGAGTTCGAAGGATTTCGATCTGATGGCAGGGGCGATGATTGCCTCCGCCGGCGCAAGGAGCGCATTTCTCGGCTACAGAGGCTTCCCTGGCCAGATATGCATATCAATGAACGATGAAGTAGTGCATGGAATAGGCTCCAGGGAACGTTTTTTTTCGCTCGGCGACTTGGTGAGCATTGACGTGGGGATAAACCTCGGGGGTTTTATTGGCGACACAGCGACAAGCTTTGTGATCGGTGGCGACACAGATCAGGAGACCGCCAGGCTCCTGCGGATCACCAGGGAGGCTCTCGATGCCGGGATTTCTTCCGCAAAATCTGGAATGAGGGTTTCGGACATAAGCATGACCATCGAAAAAATAGCCAGAAGCGCAAGGTTCGGAATCGTCCGCGAGTATGTCGGACATGGCTGTGGCGTCGAACTCCACGAGCCCCCTGAAATTCCAAACTATGTGCTCGGGAAAAAAACTGTCATGCTGAAGCCGGGCATGACCTTGGCGATTGAGCCGATGTTCAATCTTGGCACCCACGCCGTGTCAACAGATCCGGACGGATGGACGGTGCGGACTCGAGACGGAAAAAGATCTGCTCATTTCGAGCATATGATTCTTGTAACAGAAAACGAACCGGAGGTTTTGACTTGGCCAAAGATGTACTGACAGTCGAAGGTACCGTGAGAGAACTGCTCCCGAACACAATGTTCAGAGTCGAACTTGAAAACGGCCACATGGTTCTTGCCCATATCAGCGGCAAGATGAGGCTGAACTTCATCCGCATTCTGCCCGGAGATGTCGTCATGATGGAAATGTCTCCATACGACCTCTCCAAGGGCCGGATCACATTCAGAAAGAAATAAGGATACTTCTCTTTCTCTCATTATGAGTCATCTCCTTTGATTTGCAATCAGGATTTTGCAGTTCCGGGCAAGGTCTCTCCAATTTTCTTCAGTTCAATATTCATTTTTTTCCGATCCCGATTCCGGTACCGAGACATTCCGGGAATCTATCTCAAATTAGTCCGCCACTGCAATTGACTGAAAGAAAGATGCATGATAGTTTTTCCGCCTCTCATTGTACATATGCAGAGTCGCGCAATAAAGTCAAAGTCATCTAAATTCGAAATGAATATGCAGGAATGGATATCTAGCTTGGGAAGCTCCGCTTCTGCGGTCCTGTCAGTGTCCTGCATTTTTCTCATCTCCCAAATGATTGGAGATAAGGCGCTTGCAATTTTCCGATTCCCGCCTCCCAAGCATGCTTTTTTCAGGAATATTCTTTCCATCTGTCTGGGGCTTGACATCGTGTCATTACTTTCTTATGCAATCGTGACATCGGGCATCTTTGCCTGCCTTGGAGGCAGTCTTGCCAGAAACGCCATTGTCGCGATTTCAATCGCAAGGCTTCTGACAATTCTTGCAGAGCATTCCTGGAAAAATCAATCTTATCGCCAGTCCTTCGATTTCGCTAAAAAGAACAGTTTTTTCATCCTTTCAATTCTCTGCCTTGGAGGCATCTCTCTTGGAAACAGCCTTTGCCCGCCAATAGCCTGGGATGAATTGGTCTATCAGATTTCCGTGCCGCTGAGGTGGCTTTCCGACAAGTCTGCTCCGGTTTATGGAGACAATCCATACTCGGCATTTCCTGGCGCGTCTTCGTTTCTCTTCATGTTCTCAATTTATCTTGGCGGGATTATTTCGCCTCGCCTGCTCGTATGGAGCATGTGGATGCTGAACTTCTCGGCTCTTTATTTACTGTTGAGACTTAAGGCTCGCCCGATTTATGCAGGAATCCTCTCGCTCGCGTTCAATCTTTCCTCTGCCGTCATGATTTGCGGATCCGCGGCATATGCGGAGAATTTCATTCTTCTAAATTTCCTATGCGCTCTGATAGCCCTGAGGCTTATGAAGAAAAGCGGATCTTCAAGGGGAATGCTTTTACCCGGATTCATGTGCGGAATTGCCGCTGCCGTCAAGCTGACGGGCCTCATATCTGGAGTCTCGCTTCTTGGCTACCAAATTTTCAGATCCGCCATTGAGCGCCGCGCGTCGAGGGGCATACTGTTTTTCGCATTGTCATTCATTTGCGTAGGCGGCGCATTCTACATCAGAAGCGCTGTGTTTTGCGGAAATCCTTTCCATCCATATTTTTCAGAATTGACGACGGACGACAGGCCTGCAGTCGAATCAAGCAGGTATCATCACAAGATAGGAAGCGTGAAATACGGAAATCAGTCGCTTTCAGACTTTATATTTGCGCCGATCCTGATTTCTGTGCCTGGCGGGCAGTACGATGGAGACTGCGGCTATCAGTTCATAATTGTCTGCGGTCTGGCCGGGTTCTCGGTATTCCGGATGCTGAAAACAAGGAATATAAGAGACTGGCTCTGCCTTCTTGCCGTCTTGTTTTTCTTTCAATATGCCTTTTGGTTTTTCTCCTCTCAGCAGGCGCGTTTTTTTCTCATTCCTGCCGTTTTGCTCTACATTATTGCCGGACACTCTCTCCACCTGCAAGCTAGTCCCTTCATAAGAATTCTAGTCTCCGCCGCCCTGATTCTTTCCTTCGCATCCTTGCCTCAAAAAATATTTTCCCACATGTGGAAATCATGGGATTTCGTTTTAGGGAAGCATAATTGGGCGGACTATGTGCATTCCGCCAGCAAGGGGGATTATTTCTTGCCGTCCATGCAGGCAGTCTTAAAAACAGCTCCGAATTCAAAATTTCTCATGATTTATGAAAACAGAACCTTGTACATGCCGCGTCGCTTCGAAACTGGAACCCCATTCTTTCAGGCGAAGCAGTTCACCCCTCCTGAAAATTTTTCCAGTCCTGCGGAGATATTGAAGGTCTTGAAGCAAGGCTCTTTTAC
>DYRX01000472.1 GCA_020718525.1 Victivallis vadensis | reverse complement strand
GGGTTTAGGGATTCGGGTTTTGGGTTTTGGGTCTGGGAAATGGTATTTACCCTATCCCCGATACCCGAGCCCCGAGACCCCATTCTCCCCGAAACCCTAATCCTTGGATTCTTGCCTTTCGCCCATTTTTCAGGATCGTTTTCGGTATATTTCATCAGATACCAGTCAAGAAATTTCTGATAAGCAACTATGAGAAATGAGCCTGAGCCACATGCGATGTCGGCAACTCTCAGTTTTAGGGATCCGGGGTCAACGCCAGGGTTTCGGGTCTGGGGTTTAGTGATTGATTGAGTTTCATGAGCATCCTGCCCGTGCAGTCCGGCAATTCCACTGTTTCCTTGCGAGATGCCATGGGATTGAGCCGAACCGCAATATTTGCAGGTATGGAAACCGCAGATCTTCTCATCTGACTTGTCAGTCCGAACATTTCCTCCTTTGGAAAAAATGATGTCGTCCTGTATATCTCTTCCACAAGTTCCATTGCTTTCTGCCATACAAGAAGTTCTTTGTACGTTTTCATCGCAAGATTCATTCTGTTTTGTTTTTAAACCCGAAACCCCAGCCCCGAAACCCGAGACCCTATCCCCTCCCACTCTCGAGACCCGAGCACCACATGCATCACAAATGCCCTGAGTTTTAGCAGTAAAATCCCATAAGAGTTTTCCAACGGTATTTTCAACGATATAGTCAACAATATAAGTGGGAGTGTAATAAACTCCACCGGCCTTTCTCACCTCTGGTTTTTCCTCGACCTTGGCTTGGTGTCCGGCAGTGAGCCTTATAACTTTACCCAGGAATCTTTCATAGACCTGTCCAAGTATGTCCGCAGGCAGAACTGAAAATTCAAAAGGACATTCCGGATAATAGAGACCGCCAAGGATGTCTTTAAGAACTTTATCGTCAATGCAGATTCTCTGGGTGAGGTAGTCCGGCTCCTCGAGTATATTCTTCTCAATCTGGAAGTGGAACAAGCCTGAATTGTATCTGGCATCTGCCGCCCTGAAATATTCCAGAAGCCTCTTATAAGTGTTGTCCCCGTTGAGGAATGAACCTAGTTTTCCGTATAGTTCAATCCCCCTGTCCTCACATATGCGGAGAAAAATTATCCTGTCAATTGTTTTTTGGACGGCGAAGTTCAGCTCCCGTGTTGTAAGTTCGGAATTCCTGCCCGCAATATTTTTTGCAAGCTGGACCCGCCAGTTTTCGATTTCCAAAAGAAATGAGTCGTCAACGCTTGCGGTCCCTCTTTTGCCCTTAACGCCGTCTGCAAATTTATCGAAAGAGCCCTTCAAGATTGCTTCCCTTGAGAAGACCGATGCAATTTCATCCCATTTGCTTTCATAGTCGCGATAGGTGAAATATAAAATCCTTGCGGTCGCGGCATTGTCCCTTTTGTCAGGCTTTACACGGCAGTCGTAAACGGCGAATTCCTGAAAGTCGGTCAGGATGCTCAATGGGAGTTTCGAAGACCAGGCATAGCGTCGCAACTGGTAGGCGGGGCTTATGGCTTCTTTTATGTTGACAAAAGGCTTCTTCGCCTCGAGAAAAAATTTTCTGACTCCTCCGATCCTGAAACAATAGTCGGGAGCTTCCGTCGCCTGTCCGATTTTAAGGGAATCCTCTACTATGACATCCTTGTAGGCTTCGGCGTAGCCGCTCTCATTGTTCATGTCCCAGCCAAGAGCCCTGAAAAAAGGGTCAATGAATTCCATGCGTATTCGAGCTTCCTTGTAGTCCCCGGACATATAGGAGTCGCGGTTCTGCTCGAATCGTTCGACAAGCTTCAAGATTTCAGATGGCGCTGGCATTTCGTCCCTCCTTTGGCAGAATATAACTCCGGCACTGCATTCCGCAAGCATGACCGGATGAAAAACTGCTTTTCTCACCGGCAATACCGAGGGACTGCCAACGCTGGATTCCGCGATCGCCGAAGG
>DYRX01000471.1 GCA_020718525.1 Victivallis vadensis | reverse complement strand
AGGCGGGCAAATTCGGATTTGTCCGTCTGTCTGATGTCCAATATTTGTCCTTCCAATACAGGCAAGGTTCATTCTTCCTTTGTGCCTTTGCGTCTTTGTGAGAGAATATTTCATGTGACTTACCCTCAACTAATTGGAATTCCGCCCTTTCCAGTCTCGACTCCGGCGGAGTTAGCCGCCCTCAACACAGCTCAATCCAACGGCGAGGACGACACAATCAACGTAGCCGAAGGAACTTACAAATTTAACCGCAAATCTCTCATATGTGACTTCACAGGCTTTTGACCTGACTATAAGTGCTGCCGGCACCACCACTACGATCCTATCGTTTCATTTTAATAAATTCAAATTGTGAAATTATTTATCTGAAAAACTATAGACGGCGGGGATGCGCACAGATGTATCCAACTGGTAAGCCATTCAGGCTGAGATGTGTCTGTCTCTGATTTGACAGTACAAAGTGGAAGGATCCTCACTCTTCTTTAATCTCAATTGGGTCTAATTCCCAGATCCTTGGGGCGGCTTTAGTCTTTGGTTCCAAAAAAAAATCTCCGCCCCGACCATAGGTCGTGGGAGTTCGCCCATAATACCTCGCTGTTTGCGGCGAGGATTGGGTGAACGGCAGGAGATTTTTATTAACGCTTCACCACAGGGCGCGGACGGGATATACGCGACAATTGACGACGGGCTTCATCTGACGGCGGCGAGTCCCTCCTTCAACACCGGCTCGAATGCGCCAGTTCCCGCCTGGCTGGCGTTCGACATCGCCGGTCAGGCACGGATTAGCTGATCAGCTTCCCTGCCGACAACGATTTTTCCGGCAAGCCTTCGGCAGGTGCGAGCTACACCGATCCAGTTTCGGATCCGGCTAATCCCAAGACTCGAAAAGCCTCGCTCAAGACGGCCTTCGAGAAAATCCACCTCGAGATCTGTTCGGATGAATGGATCAAAAAGCAGGCACTTTTCAATAAAAAGAACATTCCCGTCGGAACCGACTCGCGGACATACCTGCAGGACGCGGGAGGCATTGACAACCTGATATGCACATTCGATGTTAAGGCGGGAGCGGTCGCCGCAGACGGAGAGAAGACAAAGTCCGCCACTTATTCCGCAGGTCAGATCTTCGTTCCTCCGCCAGCAATCTCCGGAGTTCAAAACAGCACTGGAACTCCTATTCCGGAGCCTGTCTCAGTCTCGCCAGGGGATACAATCTATCTTGTTGGAAATTACACCTTTGATTTCACGGTGGAATGAGAAATTCCGAAATAGTACATTGAATATTTCTTTCAGTGGCGGAGTAAATATTCACTGAACTACGTCGTCCAGTGAATCTTTACATGCGGATTCTGTAAACGAACGTAGTTTACTGAATACGTACGTGGCGGAAAGCTGATGCCATGTTCTCTATTTCTGTGCGGGTGATTTTTAATTTAGAGGCAGTTGTGCGCCAGTTTCCAACGATGCTCTTGATCGTTGCAATCCGTTTTTCAGCTTCCGCCATGTTCAATCTGAACTGTTCTGCAACGGATAAAGCCAGATTAAAATCCAAAGAATTATCATTCATGGAAATGTTTAAAGAAAGTCCGTTGCCCCTCGGATTAGGATTTATATCGTATGCTGGAGATAGAATCCAGCCTTGCTGAGTCAGCAAAAATCCATGGTTGCGCAAATGATCATCAGTGTTTGACACAGCGATGCTGAAAACAATACGATTCCATAACTCCGCCATATCTTCATTGGGTCTGGCTCCGTACCGCACAATGAACTGCGCCAGATCAAGGTAACTGCATCCGGTACTGTAATCGTCTCCATCTTTTTTTCCCAGCAATGTCATTGCCGATGCGAAATGAATCCGCTCCCGAACCATGCGGTCAAAACGTCTGCTTAAAAATGTACTGCCGTATTTTGAAAATTTTTCGACTCGGCACTCAGCCA
>DYRX01000470.1 GCA_020718525.1 Victivallis vadensis | reverse complement strand
GCCCGAGTATTGAGCTCGGATAATTGGGATTCGAAGCGGGATTGGAAACTGCCGCACCCGCATGCCCCCCATCGCTTTCCGTTCCAATTTTTTTCATAAGCGTCGCCAGATTGACGCTTGTCTCAGCCTGATTGAGGCGTCTGCTGACCATGAGGCTAGAACCGTAGCAATAGAGGAGATAGTCACTGCGGGGAATCTTGCCTTCGTTCATGCTTCTGTTGAAGAATTCGCATGCCCTTCCGATTTTGAGCTTTGGTTCTCCGCGTTTAGTGGAAGGCGCAAGAGCCACGGCTATTCTGAGTGCTCCAGCATCTTTCGTTCTTTGTGATAGAGGAGCCGGCATATCGCTTCCGTCTGCCAGCGCGGGACCTGATTCCGCAGTAACCACATTCTTCTGTTCAAGTTCGAAAATGTACGCGTTGTTCAAAATCCTGGGGGCGATCTTCGCCACTTCATCCCTCTCTTTACGGATCCGATCGAGCCAGCCCTTTTCGGCAAGCCTCTTCTCAATGTCCCCCTCCTCATGGCAGAGAAGAAGCGTCTGCGCAAGATCGAGGGAATTTACTCCTCCCTTTATGAGCTCGGTGAGGACTTTTCCAACAGGCTCGACGCATTTTCCGAGGTCTTCGCTGTGAACACAGCGGTCTAGAAACGCCATGGCAGGCGTCTCCCAGGACTTCCCCTTGATCAGGGCGTCATAGACCATGTCTCCGCCGCATTTAAGCTCGTCCTCGGGGAGCTCCGTTCCTTCGACCGGACCGCTCATCGAGTAATAGGCTATCACTCCTCTTTGGCGGAGTTTATCAAGCGTGTTCAATTGTTTTTCAGTGTAAGGGTGATGATCCTCGTAGCGCAGAAGGGCCAAATTGTGTTTTCTGAGGAACTTCATCCCCTTTTTAGGAGAGGGCATCTTTGTTACCGGGATGTCGGCGCAATATACGTCCCCAGGACGATCGTCGCCAAGCTCGACGCCAGCCAGAGAATCATCGTCAAAATAGTTGAAAAAAACGAATTTGTAATGAATCCCATGGCGGAATTCCTTTCCTTGCGCCTCCATCATGCTTTTGAGTCCGTGGGCGTAGAAGACGGCGGAGGAAATAGTATCAAGGTCTGCGCCAGACTCCCCCATGTCCCTCAATGCTTTAAGATCTTCAAGCACTTTTTCTGAGCTGGAATACTCGGCTAGAACAGATTCCATCTCGGATTCGCTGAGCAGTTCTCCGTCTGATCTGCGCGTCAGCGAGATCAGGCTTTTCCTCAGTTCACCAATATCTGAGAATTTGCCTTTTGCACTGAAGCATCCTAGCAGTTCTTCAATCCCCTCTTTTCTGAGACGGACAGAGCGCTTCTTCCTTGAATTTGGACCAATTGGAATAGCAAGATCGGAAAACTGTTCGAGAAGACGCAACTCGTTGAAACTTATGTATGCTCCCTTCTCACGAGAAGATATAGAATCAGAAGATATGCTCGATTCTAGCATTGAAGATATCGCGATTTTCTGAAGGGCTCTGACCAGCGGTCCGGCATCATGTCCCTCTGCAAAAATCTTTCTTATGAGGGAGCCCTTTGACTTGTGCATGTAGAAGATGCCGTCGCGCCATTGGCACGGGATGCTCTCAATCTCCGAAAGAAGCTCCAGCGAGTCGCGGAGACTGCTTCCGTGTCCGTGTATTACGATATATGCTGGCCTGACCATACAAAGAAACCATGCTTTGTTGAGAATTGCCGAACCGCGAGCCGGAAAAAAAAGAACCGAGCCAGATGAAAAATCAGCATTGATTAAAGAATCGCGGGACTGAAACTAGAGCATGGCAATGAAAAGGCAAGCACCCTAACTGTTTTCTAACGACATTGAATATTGAATACCGAATTTCAATAAGGAATATTGAAGGAGAGAAAGTTATAGTTTTTCATTTTAATAAGTTCAAATTGTGAAT
>DYRX01000163.1 GCA_020718525.1 Victivallis vadensis | reverse complement strand
GTACGGCAATTTGCTCATATTTAGGATGCTGGAAGTTCTGATATAACAGGCTAACAGATAATGAATTAAAAACAGCTTCGTCCTGGTATCCATCGGCGCCTCCGCCGCACATGTATGTATCAGCTCCCAGTGCCAGTGTCAGAGACGCGAGAAGTTCGTTCGAGGAGCCCTTATGGTCTAATTCCGAAGATTTGCTGAATTTTTCTGGCGGTATCGAGAGGCGGTCTGCGATTGAAATTATAGCCTTGATGTTGTAATCTGAAATATTTATTTCTGGGTTCAAGACAAGCGGCTCTATGTCTTGACACACTTCGTTGAAAAATGGTGCCCGGCGGTAGTTTGTCTCTATAGTTTTCAGAATATTTTCCCGCCAATTCTCCGATTCCTGAAACTCCATTTCCGTGACAGAGCGGAATCCATGATAGTTTCTTACGATGGGAGCAGTAATCCATCTGGCCTCTCCGTTGATAAGCAGTTTTACCCTATTCATCCAAGTTCCGCCGGTCTTGGGGTATTGTACAATATCCAGGAAGACGAATCTGTCGCAACGGACGATCTTCTCGAAATATCCGAGCCAGGGAAAAAAATTCGGCTGATGGATTGCGACTGTGGCAGGCACGTGAAAATCATTCTCCCTTTTTCGCCGTTATTTCTTGCTTGCTATATTCTTCTTCGAGAAGCCCCATGATCAGTATATCCTTGTGGGCACCGCCTATGAATGCGGCTCTTCTTAAAGTCCCTTCAATTTTGAAACCGGTCTTTTCATATAATTTGACAGCTCTGAGATTGTCCTTGAAGACGTGAAGGTACACACGTTGCAAATTCAAGTCGTCGAACGCGAACCGGAGAAGAAGAGAGACGGCCTCGAATCCGAAGCCTTGTCCGCGTTCGTTCGTCTCACCGATTCTGATCTGCAGTTCAGCGCTTCGGTGGACAGGATGGATGCCGTGCAGTTGGCATGTTCCGACGAGGGATCCGTCATCGAGACGGCGGATCCCAAAAATTGCCGTGTCATTCGATTCGACAATTTTCTGCCGCCATTTTTCATGGCAATCCTGGTGAACGGGCTTGTAGGGAGAGTTGAAGATGACCTGTTCCCGTTCGTTAATCCAGTTGAAAAGAATTGGAAAGTCATCTTTCCCGAGCGGACATAGCGCGATTCTTTTTCCTCTTAACATTTTGCTCCTTTACGCATGTGTTTTCTTTTCAATGCAACTTGGAGATGCTTATATTATAAGAGATTCCGCAGTTGTTGGCCCATGAAGCCAGAGCTACGATGGCGTGGCAGACGTGGGTGCAACCGTCTATGTAACTCTGCTCTGGGATTGGATTGAGCCCGAGCAAAGTGCCGTTGCGGACGGTGTTCCAATATTCATGAGTTTTTTCCTCGATCCCGGCCGTTTTTTCCCAAGATTGACCGAAAAGCTCCGAAAAGATTTTGGGAGTATTGGATGAATATGCAGATTGGGCGGACGACTCTGCGGGTTCTTTCGAGCGCGCGTCGGATTTTTCACGGCACGCCGCTTTGCAGATACTGGAGAGCAGGGCTTCATGAAGTCTCCATATTTCGATGAAAAGAGTCGAATAATATCCGTTGTTCCACAGATAATCACAAAGTTCAAAAAGTCTCGGTTCCGCCTTTCCTAGAAAATTGAAGGATTCAAATTCGCCCGCCTTGTTTTGCCGGCCGCAGTTGCTGATGGCGGAGTCGTAGAAGTGAATGGAGGCGGCCGCACGGCCATAAGCGCAGCGGCAAATCCGCTGTCGGGGAGGCATCGGCGTTTCCTGCCACCATTCCGGGTGAGTCAGCACTTGGACGCACGGCTCTTTGGCCTGTTCCACGACATCCCGAAGACGGCGGAAGCGCCAGTATCCGTTCGCGTCCGAACAGTAGGACACTTCGTTTTTGAAGCGTTTCGAGTAGCAATTCATCAGTCCGCCATAACTTTCGCGGTCGCATTCAAGGATTGATTTTGAGGGATTGTGAAAACTGAAAGCCGACAATTTCGCGCCGAAGTGTTTTTTCAGGAGTTCAGCTTCTGACGCAATCTGCTTTTCCAGTTCTTCTTCGCAATCAGTCCCGTAAAAATTGGGGTCGAAGTGCAGGCCGAGTTCATGGCCGAAGGCGAGAATTTGCCCGATCAACCCAGCCTGGGTCTTTTCGAAAGGATTGTAAAATTCCGAATGTATGTTTATGAAATAGGTTGATTCAACTCCCTCCTGCCTTTCAATTTCGGCAATTCTGAAGGCGCGGTTGAGCGAGGCGTCGCAGTCATGCCGCCACAAAATAAACGGTTCGGGCATCTTGTCGCGGCCGTAGAGGGCAAACTTGTAGTTTCGCTTCGCAATACGGAGAATTTCACGATATTGAGCTGTCGTGAAATCTTCGATGACAGACTTCTCGTTGGTCGGTATGTTCTCTGCGCTCAGCATTGAAACGTGTTGTTTGACGGCGGCTTCAGCCGGGTTTTGCGGTTGCGACGATGTAAATGGTCGAAGCATATTCAATGAAACCCGCTTTCCGGGCAAGGCTCATCGAGCCCGAGTTTTCGTACAACGTCCGATACTGCGGTATCAACCTCTGTGCCAGGGCATGCCGGGCGATCTCGCCTACGCATTTGCACCCTTTTCCCGCGCCGCGCGAATCCGGGCGGGTGACGATCCCGATATGCGCGATCATTCCGTCCCATATTTCATAACCGGCGGCACTGACAATAGTTCCATTGCAGAAACAGGCGGCTATAGGCTGGTCAAACCTCAGGCCGCAACTCCTCCAGTCCTGTGCCGTGACAGACATGTGAAATTCTTCAAAAACTCCGATGTCCTGAGAATCAAGTATTCGAATGTTAGGATCGGCGGATTTACACAGTACCTCTTCAAGATAGCCAATATATGCCGGACCGATGATGCGCTCGACACGGCACGACAGGGCGGAGCCAAGAAAAACCGGGTTGAATATAATTTCAGCATCCTTTTCCAAAATTATGCTTCTCACGGAATCAAACAGGGATTCAGAACATGAAATAACAAGCGTTTTATTGCGGCGGAAAAGCTGGACATACTCATTATTGCCATTTGCGGGGACTTTGACGGTTTGAATGCCGTTGGCCTGGATTTCATCGACGGAGCAATGGTTCTTTGAAGCCCAGAAGGCATCCAAGGCATTTATTGTCTTGTCTGACAGTTTGTCCATTGGAATTTCAGATGTCCAGAACGGAATGGATTTGTAGGGCATGCGGCATTCAATTTCCTTTCAATGCCGAAAAAGGAAGGACATAGAAATACGGATAGTGTTCGAGCAGTTCGTTTTTAGAGCATGCCAGAATGGAATGGTCATATACTTTTGTGTAGTAATAGTATGGAAAGTCTTTGGTTCCCCATCTTTTTTTAAAATCGTAGACGCCGTCCTGGTTTAGCCACGTGCCGCCCCAGTTCCAAAAACGACAACCAATTTCCACTGCGTCCTGCATTGCCTGACATATCAGCATGCTCAACGGCTGGAATGAACGGTATTCTCCGAGGACGACAGGCGTAAAATACTCGGCTGTCCGGTTATAATAAAGAACTAGAAGGGCGCCGATGGGCTTTCTGTCAAAGAACGCCGTGTAGACCGAGCAACTCTTTTTGCCCGTCAAATGTTTGTCGATCAGGGAAAAAAAGCTTTTAGGTTTGGCCAATCCGCCAATTTCCCTCATATTCTCCTGGTGCGTGTCGGACAAAAATTTCCAATCGTCCTCACTTAAGGATTTTTTTGCCGAAACGCCGGATTTCTCCGCCTTTCTCACCATATTGCGGGTCTTTTGATGATACATGCCCATAAGAAGGTTCTTGACATTGCGTCCATCCTGGGGAAGATCAGGAAGGCATGTTATCTGGCCGATTCTTTCGTCCCTGAAGTCGTGACGGCAAAATTCTTCGTAACAGCCGATGTCTTCTGAAGAGAAAGGGGAAGTTACAATGGTCGAAGCGGCGCATCCATGCTGGCGTGCGAGGCTGTTGAAGCCTTCAATCAGGGATTTTTTCAGGCAGGGACGGGCGGGATCGGCGATCACTCCGCCGTTGGAGCCATAAAACGGCAGAGAATTGATCACGGGCGGAAAATTGTTTGCACGGCTGATAAAAGCGGGAAGTGCGCCGATTATTTCGGAAGAATCGTCCAGCGCGATCAGATATTTGGGTTCCGCCGGTATAAACTCCCGCAGAATGTCTCGATAGACAAGAGATGCATATATCATGGTGGTGGGAAATGATTGTATGAATGTCTCATATTCATTCTCCCTGTTCGGACCGAGCAGTTCAATCTGGCATGTCATGAAAAAACCTTCCTGGTCGCATAAATAATTTTTCCGGCATCCGCATCTTCAAGCGCAGGATATAAAGGGATGGAAAGAGTCTGATTGAATCTTGCGAGCGCATTCGGGAATCTTCCCCGGCTTAGCAGGCAATCAACGCCTCGCCGGACATGAACTCCGTGCTCAAGATAGGCTCTCTGCAAATCATCGAAACTGCCGTTGAATACTAAAGGGAAACGAAAATAAATGGATTCACCCGCGTTCCTAAGCGGGGCAGTCAAGTGAGGTGCCAATTCGTCGAAATACAATTCCGCCAAGTCTTTGCGCCTCTTCAAAAAAAGATCATAACGGGCAAGCTGGCTCAACCCCAATGCCGCCGCCAAGTCGGACATTCTGCAGGGATCAGAATATTCTTGCAAATGTTTTTTGATTCTTATCGCCATGGTCTCGTCTCTGCAAGCAAGCAATCCGCCTTCGCCTGTGCTGAGGCATTTTGTGGCATGGAACGAATAGACTGCGGCAACGCCTGTCCAGCCGTAGCCTCTTGCAAAAGATTGACAGCAGTCTTCAATCACCGGGATTCCCAGTTCGGCGATGTTTTTCATGTCCACCTTGATTCCAAACGGATGAACGACGATGACCGCCTTTGTTTTTCTGCCGATCAACGGCACCACCGTGGCGGCCTCCATCCGCCAGTCGCTTCCGATGTCGCAGAATACGAGTTTGGCGCCGATGGAGGAGACCGCATCCGCAACGGATCGGCAGACATAAACAGGTACGATCACTTCGTCTCCCCTCTTTATTCCAACACCAATCAAGGCCAGAATTAATGCCGCTGTTCCGCTCGATGTGGGATACGCAAATGGAAAAGAAAGATAATCGCGGCAAAAAGAGGAGAATAAAGCCACCTTTTCGCCGTTTGACAACATGCCTGATGCAAGGCATTCCGAAAGCACCTTGCGATCACTGCCGGAGACCCATGGCTTGGAATGTGGGATTGGTGAAAAGCGTGGCATTTTCTCCGCCATTGTTTTGCTATAACTCAATCATTTATAAAGATTTCAAGCCATTCTGAAAAATTCAGAAGCGACCAGACTAAAAGGCGCCGGTTGGTTTTTCCCGACAAATGCTCTTCGAGCAAGGACTGGACGACAGCCCATTCAAAACAATCGTAGATCGGATTTTTTTTGTCGCAGAGGACTTTTGTGACGTAATTGATGCTGTCCCCTTTGAACCAGCTCGCGTCTGGCGCAGAAAATCCTTGTTTTTCAGCATTTGCAATATCGTCCGGAATGTATTGACGCATGACATCTCGCAGGATTTGCTTGCCGTCCTTTACCTTCCTGAAGAACTGCCCCTGTTTGTCACCTGGCTCGTTTTCATTGATACGCACCACTTCTGCCAAATTGTTCAGTTTGAAATTGACTGGACAGCGCATCGCGAAGTCGACTAAATCGTTATCAAGGAAAGGCACACGAGTCTCTAAGCTATGAGCCATGCTGAGCTTGTCTTCAATTACTAATAATCCATGCAGGAATGTCTTGGCTTCGAAATAGAGAGAATGATTGATATAGTCTTCCGGACGATCCAGATGTTTATAATGGGTTATAAATACATCCCGGAAGATGTCGCGAGTCCAGACATCTTTTACATCGTCCCAAACAGGGGCAAAGACTTTGGAAATTAACGAATTTGGTATCAATCTTTGCCAATATAGGTAATATTGGTCTATATAATGCTCGAAGTTATCACAGACCGCGGCACGGTAATAGCGCCAAGGGTAGCCGCCAAACAGCTCATCTCCGCCGGAGCCAGATAGCACGACTCTGACAAATTTACTGGCCAGTTTGGCCGCATAGAAATTTGGATAGCTCTGCCCGACCCTTGGTTCCTCTATATGCCAAGCAAGTTTTGGCAGGCAGCGCTCCATGTCACCAGCCTTGAGAACCATTTCATAATGTTCGGTCTTGAAGCGTGCTGACATTGCCTCTGCCTTAGCGCGTTCGTCGAATGCGAGCTCAATACCCGATGCGGAACTCAGATCGAAACCACAAGTAAATGTCTTGATATAAGGCAATTGGCGTGCGGCGAGAGCGGTCAGCGTGCCAGAGTCCATGCCACCTGAAAGATAGCTGCCAAGTTCGACATCGGTCACAAGCTGACGATTAACGGCTTGGCAAAGAAGGCGGTCAAGCTCAAATCTGTAATCATTGATCTTGCATTGTTGGTCGGGCTCACGGAAAGAGTAATCCCAATATCGTGCACATTTTGGGTTGCCGTTGCCACCAAATTCAACACGGGCGACACTTGCGGCAGGCAGCAAGTGAACTCCCTTCAACAATGTCCTATCCGTAAAAATATTCTGAAATGTAAAATATTCCAAAAGTGCCTTTTTATCGAGATCCCGTTTTGCCCCTGGATGTGCCAATATGGCTTTTTGTTCAGAAGCAAAAAGGAAGGAATTTCCCCAACAGGCGTAGTAGAGCGGTTTGATCCCGTAGCGGTCGCGTACAAGATAAAGAACCATTTCCCTTTTGCTCCATATGGCGAAAGCGAACATTCCGTTGAAGCGCGATACGCAGACCTCCCCCCAAGCCTGCCAGGCGTGAAGAACCACTTCACTGTCGGTCTTTGAATGGAATTGATATCCTAAAGCCTCAAGCTCAAGGCGCAGCTCCTGGAAATTGTAGATCTCCCCGTTGTAGCTAAGTACTATCTGCCCATCGTGCGATATCATCGGCTGATGACCAGCCGCAGACAGATCTATTATAGCCAAACGACGATGCCCAAGCCCAATAAATTCGTCGGTGTAAAAACCCTCGCCGTCAGGTCCGCGGTGGGCAATCGCATCCGTCATTTTTCTCAAGATGACGGTAGAAACTGGTTCGCCTTTAAGATTGAAAATACCGGCTATTCCGCACATTGGTTCTTGGCCATTTATTTAATTGGCTTCGTGGCGTTTTTAACAGCAAGGGCGGCAGACATCAGCGATGTCCGCTTATTTCTGACAAAAGGGAGCAGACAACTCTCTCTTGTTGAACATCGGTCATCTCGTGAAACAAGGGCAGTGCAAGAGAGTGGTCGCAAGCGTAGTCACTTCCGGAAAAAGCTCCGGACCAAAGGCATTGATCCGACTCGGAGAACGCAGGATGCCGATGCAAGGAATATGTCCCTATCTGGACTTCGATACCCTGTTCACGCATGGACTTCATAATCAAGTCGCGGTTGCGGACAAATACGCAGAACGTCTGGTATGAATGGTTGCTACCCTTTTTCACTGAAGGGAACTCCAACCCGGAGACATTTGAAAGTTTTTTCAGGTAGATGCTGGCGAGTTCTCTGCGGCGGGCCAGCAATTTTTCGACTTCCTGCATCTGAACCAGACCGACTGCGCTCAGAATGTTGCTCAGTTTGTAATTGGTTCCAATCCTCTCAAAACAAATTTTTTCGCGGTCGGCTCCGACTGTCCTCATGCCGAAATGCTTGTATGAATCCATCCATTCCGCCCATTCGGAATTGTTCGTCGTGATAATTCCACCCTCTCCGGTCGTAATAAATTTTCGCGGATGCAGACTAAAAACTGAAATGTCGGCCATGTTCCCGACCATTTTTCCATCGCAGGAAGCACCTATCGAACATGCGGCATCTTCAATAATTAACAAACTGTGTTTCCTTTTAATTTCATTTAGCCTCTCATAATCGAGAGGATTTCCAAAAGCAGAAACGGGGATGATGGCTTTGGTTTTTTTTGTGATAGCTGTCTCGATGGCATCATAATCAATTAGCATCGATTTCGGTTTCACATCCACAAGGACAATTTTCGCCCCTACGATCGCTACAACCGAGGCGGTGGCGGGATAGGTGTAGTCTGGAACAATCACTTCGTCGCCAGATCCTACTCCAACGGCGCGCAACGCAATCTCCAGTCCCACCGTGCAGTTGCATACAGCCAACGAATGGCGTACTCCGGTATAATTGCAAAATGCGGACTCGAACTCCTTTGTGACTTTCCCTTCTGTGAGCTGTCCACTCGACAAAACTTCGGACACCTTCGCATGGACGGTGATTGGCAGAAAGGGTTTGATCAGCGGGATTTTTCCGGTATCCGGAGGATTCATTCGTTTCTCCACTCAATTAGTTTTGAAAGCCCTTCAACCAAAGAATATTTGTATTGGAAACCGATATCCTCCCTAGCTTTCTTTGCGGAACCGATTCGGTTTTTAACCAGTTGCCTCGCATCGTCCGTGCTGTAAGGCTTATAGATGACCTGCAAAGAGGAACGGCGGAGCTTCAATATTGTGTTGCAGAGCTCCTTTATGCTGGTTTGCTTCTCTGTCCCCACGTTGTAGTATCCGAACTTTACATCGCTCTTCGCCGCATCTACATTTGCCAAGGCAACATCCTCCACATAGATAAAATCATAAGCCTGACTGCCGTCACCGTTGATGGTGGGTGCCTCGTTGGCAGCGATCTTGTTCAGCATAATCGGAATAACTCCGCTATATGCCGCATGCTGATCCTGACCCGGTCCGTAGACGTTCATGTAGCGCAGTCCAATCACGTCCAATCCATAGCGGTCGTTGTAGGCGGTGCACATGGCCTCGCCAGCAATTTTTGTGGCTCCGTAGAAATTTTTATTGTTGAACGGATGCGACTCAGTCATGGGTAGCTCCACTGCATCGCCGTATACTGAAGCCGACGACGAGTAAACAAGCTTTTTAACCTTGTTGTTGACGCAAGCCTCCAGCACGTTGAATGTTCCGGATATGTTGACCTCAAAGGCAGTCCTCGGGAAATCCTTGCAGTGCAGAAGCCACATGGCTGCAAGATGAAACACGCAATCGACACCTTCCATAGCCTTGTTCAGAATGTCTATGTCCCTTATGTCGCCGCCGTATGCGAATATTTCACATCTGCTGTCTTTTAGGGAATCTTGGAGGTGCTCCATTTTCCCCCTGACGAAATTATCGTAGACGACAACTTTTTTAACATCGTGCTTCAACAATTCCCTGACCAAGTGGCTGCCGATGAAACCGGCACCCCCAATGACGAGAATTTTTTTACCTTTGAGCAGCATTTGAAAACCCCTTTCACTTTCATCTATTTAAAATAAACTACGCAACATGACCGTCCGTAAACGCCAGTTCCCAGTCCGGGTTGATTCTGAGAAGACCTGCGTCGAACAGGCCCGGCTGGCCGTTCACCGTGAATTTCAGGCAGTTCAGAAAAGCCAGTATCTGGT
>DYRX01000162.1 GCA_020718525.1 Victivallis vadensis | reverse complement strand
TTCCAAATCATAGAAACGTTAATTTAAAGTGACAAATTTAAATCAGGACTTGACATCCAAGCCTGGCTCTCTCTTCGTTTATTTTCTGCCAGAGAGACGGATTTTTTGCGATGAATTTAACCAGTTGTCCAGTGCTGATGCCAAATTTTTCTGCGCAGTCTCTGATCCGATATAGGACTTCATCCATTGCATCCAGGAGTTCGGCGACTGCGAGAGGATACAAGTCGTTTGAAACGGAGATCCCTGTCGAGAAATGCTTTGCTCCCCGGAATGGAAGACGAAAATGCTCCGCTATTTTCATCCTGATTTTTCCGAGAGCCTTCGAAGTGTTCTCCCTGCGGCTTCTGCTTTCTATGGCAGTCGCGGACAGCAGGCTCGGCTCGTGAGTGAGCCTTATAGCAGACGATGTCTTGTTCTGCTTCTGTCCGCCAGGACCGCCTGCTCTGAAGGGTGCGAAGCGACATTGACGCAGGAGGGCGTCATCTCCGAGAGCCAGCCACAAATCCCTTTCAGGGCAGACTTTTTTTTCAGGTTCGGACATTTCTGCCGGCGGCGATTTTTTTAATGATTGCCTGGTTCAAGACATGCCCGGCGTGTATGCCAAGCTTCCGCATCCTGAACTCCTGCGCGGCGACTTCGATCACGTTTGCCGTCTCGCGTCCTGGCGCGACAGGAACAGTCACATGCGGCAGGCTGATATCCAAAATCCGGTAGTTTTCGCTGTCCAGTCCGGTCCGTTCAATTTTTTCGAGGCTGTTCCAAGTTTTCAGAGTTGCTACGAGATGGACCTGCTGATGGTGGCGGAAAGAAGAAATGCCAAACATTTGTATGATGTTGATCAGCCCCAGACCTCTTATCTCGAGAAATCCTATCATTTCGTCTATCGCCGCCTCTCCAAAAATTTCTGAATTCGATGTCCTCTTGATTTTGACCACGTCGTCGGCGACAAGGGCTGATCCCCGTCTCAGAAGAGCCAATGCACATTCGCTTTTTCCGATTCCGCTCGCTCCTCTGATCAAGACCCCGGTTCCGTGGACATCAACCAAATTGCCGATCACCTTTATACAGGGTGCCAGGGCTTTGTCAAGATAAAGGATTATCCCGTTTATTATGTTGTATGTGACCATCGAGGAAACCATGATGGGAAGCGAGATTCTGTCGCATATCTCGATGAATGCCGGATCGGGAACAATGTTTCTCGTGAAAATGATGCAAGGAACAGGCTGGGAAATGTATTTGACAATCGAATCGAGACGCTTCTCAGCGCTGAGATGCTTCAAAAAGGCGTTCTCCGCGCCGCCGATGACCTGTATGCGCTTGTCGGCAAAATAGTCGAAAAAGCCTGCCAAAGCCAGACCTGGTCTATGAATTGACGCCTCATGAATGAGCCTGCCTCCGCCATTTTTGCCGGCAAGCCATCTCAGCTTGAGAGGCTCGGCGCAATCTTCGAAAAAGCGCGAAACGCTTATTTCGCTTTTCCCCTTCTGCGCCGATTCCTCGGACGGCTTATGCCTCTTCAGGGGGGACTTCTTCAACGGATTTCCCGTGCTTGTGGTGATCTTGAGCCTTGTCGAGAAATTTTTCTATTTGGCGTCCGGCCTTTTCAGCCGCAAGATCTATAGACTGATACATGTCGAAAGTTTCGGCATCTGCTTCAATGTCCAGATGTTTTCCATGTACAATCACTTCAGCCTTGCTACGCCCCTTCTGAGTTTCCAGAACAAGCTTCACGCTCGTCAGCTTGTGCACCCCGTCAAGCACTTCCAAAATCTTTTTTTCTGCATATTCCTTGAGCGCATCGCTTACTTCCATGTGGCGACCTGTCACGGTGATTTCCATTTTGTGGCCTCCAATTTATTGTTGATGACCGAAGCATTCCTACTCGGCAAAATACGTGAGTCAAATGTTAAATTCAAGGCGCTCCGCCTTCAATCATTGATATTTTTCGCTTTTTCCGAGCAGAGCCCCCCTTGTTTGTAAAAAATAAAGAGGGATTAGGGCGGATCGGAGTCCAAAGCTCTGCGCACTGCCAGAGCTAGTTTGTCCAGCGAAAAAGGCTTCTGGATAAAATTAAGGCCGTCTTCGAGCATACCCGTCTTCGATATGACGTCGGATGTGTAGCCTGACATGTACAAATGACGCATTTTCGGAAAGATTCCGGATAGTATTTTTGCCAGGTTCTTGCCGTTCATATCGGGCATAATTACATCGGTCAGAAGGAGATCTATTTCGCATCCTAGAGTTTTCACCGCCGAGATTGCATCGAGCGGAGATGAGAAGCACGCGACTTTATATCCGAGTGATTCGAGCATTGTCTTTCCGAGATCCAGGATAGACGTTTCATCTTCGACCATCAGGATTGCTTCGGAACCTCCAGAAGAGGATTTCAATTCGGAGCCAGGCTCGTCTTCCGGACTTGGGTCTGCTGACTCATGCTTGGGCAGGTAGATGTCAAATTGCGTCCCTTCGCCCGGCTTGCTGAAAACATCAATAAAGCCGTTGTTCTGCCGGACAGCGCCATAGACAGTAGAGAGGCCAAGCCCAGTCCCCTCTCCCACTTTTTTAGTCGTGAAAAATGGCTCAAAAATCTTTTCAAGGTGAGCCTCACTGATCCCGGAGCCATTGTCGCTGAATCTGAGAAGCACGTAGTCGCCTTTTCTGAAGTCTGGGTTTGGCTTGATCGGCCTGGACAGGGAGACGTTCGATGTGCTGATGCGGATCTCGCCTCTGTTGCCGATAGCGTCTCTCGAATTGACCGCAAGGTTTGCCAGGATCTGGTCTATCTGCCCCGGATCCATGAAGACCGTCCACAGATCTTTGCCCGGAGACCAGGAAAGCTCTATATGCTCGCCTATGAGCCGCTTGAGAATCTTCAGCATTTCCGAGACCGAAGAATTCAGGCCGACAATTTTAGGCTGTATTGTCTGCTTCTTTGCAAAGGCGAGCAGTTGCCTGGTCAGATCGGCGGATCTTTCGGCGGCCTTGCGGATTTCGGAAAGCTGACTGTAGATGACAGTCTCTTTGTCCAGAGATCTGAGGGTGATGTCCGTGTAGCCAAGTATGACGCTCAGCATGTTGTTGAAGTCGTGCGCAATTCCGCCGGCGAGCCTCCCTACGGACTCCATTTTCTGCGATTGGACGAGCTGTTCTGAAAGGCTCTCCTTCTCGGTCTGCCGTCTGCTGAGATCTTCCATGCTTCTGGCAAGCTTCACGTTGCTGTATCCCAAAGCGGAGACAAGGTTTGCTAGTCTCGAATAGAAGCGCATTACATTGGCGATGGTCTTTCTTTTGAAACGCGGCAGTTTCTTCAGCGATTCAAGGTATTCCGACTCGTTAAAGCCGTATTTGAGCGCCTGCCCGCGGAAAAAATCCAGATTCGGCTCTTCTCCGTCGAAAAAGAACTGCCCCAAAAAGAGATTGCCAAGATGCCTTCCTCCGACAAAGATTGGTGTGACCGCATCCCATATTCCGTTTTTGCACTTGTAGAGACTGTATTCGCCTTCGGGGACAGCTTTGGAAAGGACGGTGTCGCTCTCGATGCAATTTTTCAGCGTCTCAGGATTTCTGCGGTGGAATTTGAGGCATATTTCCTGCCATCCTGTCGCCAGGAGGATTTTTCCGTCCAAATCAATGATCGCGACTCCGATGCCGCTCAGTGAATGAAAGAGATCAAATATTTTCTGGAGCGATTTTATATCTAGCAAATCCGAGAGCTCCAGCGTTCCGATGTCGCCTTCCGGAGCGAGAATGGCGTCGAGCTTCGACCTCACTCTCTTTTCGCTTTCTGCCAGGGCGTTCTCGGCCTTTCTATGCTCGGTTATATCTCTTCCAAAGACAACGACTTTATAAACATGCCCGTCTTCGTCTTTTAGCGGAAAGACGCGGCTTTCAATGATCACGCCATTGCGTCCATCCTCGAAAATGACTGGCTCTCCCGTCTCGAAAACTTTGTCCATCATATTTTTTCGGAATTCAGCGTTTTCCGAGCTCATGAAATCATAGAGGCATCTGCCGATCAATTCCTCCGGGGTTTTGCCCATACGTCTTGCAAGCTCCGAGTTCAGAGCGATTACATTGCCGTTCCTGTCCATCATAAACGCGGCATCCCCAGTCGCATTTAGGATTGCTTTGAAGCCTTCTTCGCTCGACTTTAACGCCTCCTCTATGCGTTTTTTTTCTTCGAGCTCCTTCCGGAGCTCCTCTGTCCTAAGCAGGAGGCTGGTCTCGAGCCTTTTCTTCTGATCTTTCTTATCCAGATTAGCAAGCCGGATTTTCATCATGGCACGGATCTGAGCGGTCAGCTCGCTTTCGTCAATGGGCTTCAACAGGAAGGCTTCGCCGCCAGCTTCGAGCGCCTTGATGCGGCTATCCTTGTCGCCTTTGAGAGCGGTTACAAATATGACGGGGCTGTCCTGGAGAGTCTTGTTCATCTTGAAGCGTCTGCAGAGGGTGAATCCGTCCGTGCCGGGCATGAGCAGATCCATGAGGACTATGTCCGGTACATTATGAAGGGCGGAGTCGAAAGCCTTTTCCGGGACTGATTCGCAGGTGATTTTCGCAAATGGAAAGGCTTCCTTGACCAGCGCTTCGAGAGTGATCAGATTGTCGCAGTTGTCGTCTATTGCGAGTATGTTCACGATATGATGTCCTTCAGATAGGAAAATACAGTCTCCTTGAAGACTCTGTGATCCACAGGCTTAGATATGAATGCGTCAAATCCGTGAGCGAGAATTGTTTCGCGGTCGGATGTCATCGCGCTGGCGGTCAGCGCTATTATTGGAATATTTTCAAGCCTTGGATTGCCTCGGATAGCCTTGAACGCGCTGATGCCGTCCATGACGGGCAGGGCGATGTCCATGAGAATCAGATCCGGCTTTCGTGCTTCAGCCTTTTCGACTGCTTCGCGTCCGTCTCCCGCCTCGATTATTTCGCAGTGCTCTGAGAGGAGCGCCTTCACTGTCGTCATGTTGTCGGGATTGTCTTCGACCGCGAGAATGACCGGGCGTGAAGCTCTATGCTTCGGAATGAATGGGGGTGGCGCCTTTGGAGCATGGTCATTTTGGATTTTCGGCGCCAGCATAGCGCAAATCCTGCGCATGAGCTCCTCGCGGTTCACGTCTCCCTTTTGGATGAGCTGGAAAATTTTATTGTATTTGAGCATTGCAAGCTCGTCTTTTTCTATGGTTTTTGCGCTCAAGACCAGCACGGGGACATGCGAAATGCGGTCGTTTTCGCGTATTGCAATAAGAACTTTGAAACCGTCTATCTCAGGCATCATGAGATCGAGTATGATTGCGTCGGGAACAGTTTTATCCAGGATTGCCAATGCTTCAACTCCATTTTTAGCGACAATTGTGCGGCAATTCTTCTCTCCGATCGCGTCGCGGATCTGAAGCACTGCCGCCTCGCTGTCCTCGATTATGAGAATTGTCTTGTTCGAAAGATCCGAATCCAAGACGGAGTTCTGAGAAAGCGCAGGCGCTTCCAATGGCGAAGCGGGACAGACATGAGCATTTTTTCTGAATCTGACCGGAAGAAGCACTTTGAACAAAGAGCCTTTGCCGAGTTCGCTCTCGACAGAAATATTTCCACCCAGCATTCTCGCATATTTGTCGGCTATTGAAAGTCCGAGGCCACTGCCGCCAAATTTTCGTGAAACAGTGCCGTCAGCCTGATGAAACTCATTGAATATCAGAGAAGTCTGATCCTTTTCTATGCCTATGCCGCTGTCCCTCACCCGGATTTCTATTTTTCCGTCGGCAAGCATGGCGGATTCAATTTCAACCTTGCCCTTCTCGGTAAACTTGATCGCGTTCGCAATGATATTCTGGAATATGTGCCTGCACTTGCGGCGGTCGCTTTCAATGAGAATACCTTCAAGCCCGCTCCTCACTTCGACAGCGATGCTTTTGGCATCTGCCTGAGCCTTTAAGATATCCACTATTTCCTCAACGAGCTCATCCGGAGAAAAAGATGCGATTTCGGCGTCTTCCTTGCCCGCCTCGATCCTGGACAGATCTAGTATGTCGTTTATCAATTCGAGCAAATGCTTTCCGCTACGCTCGATCACTCCGAGATAGGCATATTCCTCCGAGGGAATTTTTGACGCAAGACGGCGCGAAAGGACTCCGGAGAGCGCTATGACGGAATTGAGCGGCGTTCTCAGCTCGTGGCTCATGTTCGACAGAAAAACTGTTTTCATGCGGCTGGCTTCGGCAAGCTGTCGTTTCTGCCTGTCAAGCTCGCTGTTCTGCATGGCAAGTTCTGACGACTGCGCCAGCAGTTCGCTCTTTTGAGACTTCAATTCCACGTTCTGCTCTTCGAGAAGCTCAGTGAAAATTTTGATTTTGCGGTAGGCTAGGACATTCTGCGATCGGGAAGCAATTGACGGTGCAACCTTCCTTGTCAGATCAATTGCCGTGGAGTCGAAGGAGCCCAGTTTGCCCAGGGATATTACGGCAAAAACCCTGTTTCCGTCGAGAAGAGGGACCGTGAGCAGTTCCTTGGGGCGGAAAGCTCCTGAAACAGTGTTGAAAACGAAAGGACAGCTTTCAGGAATGTCTGCAATGTGACAGATTTTTTTCCTGGAGAGCGCAAGGCCAAATTCACCCTCGAGAGTTCCAGCATCGAACGCAGTCTTTGCGGATTCGCCGGCGCCGATTGAGTCGAAATGCTCGAAGCGTGAACCCTTTTCATCAAGGATATAGATTGCGGAAAGCTGGGCTCCGCTGATTTCGGCGAGGCTTGATAGGAGCGCCCTGAAGAAGACCTTTGCATCATCGCTTCCCAGCATTGACACCGAAAGCGCCGCCTCCCTTGCGCCAGCATTCATGTTTGCCTCGACTTTCGACGCAAGCTCATTGAAGGATTTTGCGATCCTGCCAAACTCATTGTCGGATTCGTATTTAATTCTTGCGCCAGTTTCGCCAGACTGGAACTTTTCAGACATCAGGGCAAAATCGTCGAGGGGAATTGTTATGGCACGCATCAAATAGTGGTTTATCCCAAGGATCAAAAGCAATGCCGCAATTATGAGTGTCATTACGTTGAAGTCTAAAGACTTTATAAAATTTTCCGAGTCCGCATAGAGGGAGTCGGCCTTGTTTCTGCTGAAGATGTCTATCCTGGAAATGACATCGAGAATTTTTTCGACCTGTTTTCCGCCGACGCCCTCTTTTGAAGTCCGCTCGTAGGCTTCAGGTATTTTCCCTTCGTCAGCAAGACGCAGAGTTCTGTTTCTTATAGCCCTCCATTCCACGAGAAGCTCCTTCAGATCGTCAACGTCCTTTTTCGGACCAAGGTAGTGGGCGTAGAGGATTTCTATCTGTTCAGAAAGGTTTGCCTCGTGCTTTTCAATTTCTATTCTGTCTTGATGGGCGGCATTTATGCTCGCCTTGAAGAGCAAATCCTTCATTTCCCGGTGCAAGGAGAGAATGTCACGCTGGACTTCGCCTATCGCTCTGCGGACAACAAGCGGGTGGCTATATAGGGTCTCCGTCTGTTTCTGCACCATCCTTGACTGAACATAGGCGGCACTGCCCACCAGAAGGACAATTGCAAGAACGCCCGAAGAGGCAAGCTTTAGCTGTGTTCCGATTTTCACGTTCCCCCCCTTTAATTATCATATGCGGCGGGTAAGACCGCATCCTGTCTGCCGACGCATGCAAAAATACGCCGAGGCAGACTAAACTAATGGCGGAAGCTCCGAATGCAATCGCGCTCAGCATGATTTGCTGAAAATTGAGGAGCATGGAAAAATTTCGTAGAAGCCTTCGGCAAGAAAGATTTCCCTTTCGCTCTGATCGGACACCAGATACGCATGGGCGGAAAGGGAATCTGCAAGCCGCCCGACGATCCTTCGGCGCGAGGCTTTGTCATAGTATATCAGGACGTTTGCGCAAAAGACTATGTCGAAGTCACCGTAGATGCTTGTCGGAGGAAATGATGTTTTCCCTTCGAGGAGATCGAAGAGGGAGAACTCGGCAAGAGATTTTATTTCATCGCGGACAACGTATTTGTCCGACAATACCTCGAAGTATCTGTCAAGATATTCGAGAGGAAGATTTTTCAGTGAATTCCGCCCATATGCTCCTTCGAGCGCCCTTTCGAGAGTCTCCACGGAAATGTCGGTCGCAAAGACTCTGCACTTCAGGTCTTCATTGTTCTCTTCAATGAATTTATGCGCGAGCATCGCAATGCCGTATGGCTCTTCGCCGGAGGCGCACGCAGACGACCAGATTCTCAGCTCCTTCTGGGTGGAAAGCTTTTTCCGCGCGGCAATTTCAGGCAGGACAAGCCTTTCAATCAGTGCAAACGCCAGCGGGTCCCTGAAGAATTCGCTGTATGTCGAAATATGCATGTGCTAGAGATCCAAAGAGTTCCGATTTGCAAAAGCTTTCGGGCGTCGCTGTCCTTTGATTTCAAGTTCCCATTCCGACCCCAACTCAGACACCGCCAAGGATACTATAGTTTTCAATTCAAATAAATCCACAGAAGGTTGAACTATCCTATTTACTTTATTGTTGTCGAAGACTATTACTGCTCCTTGGAACGGCTCGCTCAATACTTGATTGTATTCAGCCTTTTTCAGCACAAATCCGCCGTCTGAAAAAAGTTCCAGCGATGTCAAAAAAGCTAAGAACAACAGCAATGGAGATAAATTTACAATTTTCAGCATTGTATTTTCTTGTTTTATTACTCAATAGCTCCGAGTTCCTGGCCATCACGAGGCGAAACCCATGTCTCTTAATCTAGGCAGGTCTATGGAGAAGTCAAGAAGTTTCAAGGACATCTCTCTGAACTTACAAATGCTTTGCCGTCCGCCGCTTTACTTCCTGGTATTTCTACCTGCTCACGTATACTGTGCCTCGTTTTCCCAGATGCGTCCAGCTTATTTGCCAGTAGATCTTGCCCCCGCTTATCGTCTGCCTGGAAGGAGAGCCAGGTCGGCTTGGATTGCATGTCGGCACTCAGATTTGCGCTTTTATCCGAAATTCAGACATCTTGAGCCGTATAGGGAAAATTATAATCTTATGGAAAATGCACCCAATCATGGTCGCCTCACCAGCAGATCAGTCTCAGTGTGAATGCGTACAGGATTCCCAGAATGTAGTGGGCAAGAATTACGCCAGCCAAACTGCGTTGCCTCTGAAAAAGCCAGCCAAAAAAAAGGCTTCCCGCGAATGTCAACGCCATTGACTCCATCGAGTAGAAAATGTGGGTCACAGCAAAGAGGAGAGAAGTCGCCACGATGGCGATTGTGCCCGAACAGCGTTCAGGGACGATCCGCGCGATGGATGTCTGCAGAAATCCCCGTGCGGAAATCTCCTGCAGAACAACGATTGGCATGTACAAGATCAGCCAGGTCAAGGAGACCGAAGCAAAGACTTCCTCTCCAAAAAATGGGGAGACTGGAGATTTGACCAAAAAAGTCTTAAGCCCAATACCGAGCGCCGCCAGCGGAAGGCTGAATAAAAGGCTCTCACGGATTGAAGCCAGAGCTCCATTCCAGGTAAGCCCCCATTCTGCAAGAGGGTGCCGGTGCAATTTCACATAGACCGCCGA
>DYRX01000469.1 GCA_020718525.1 Victivallis vadensis | reverse complement strand
TCCCATTTGTCAGTCTCGTCGCCGATGTAGATCAGAGATTTGGAAAGCGCATCGCCTCCGAGCGCCTTCACTTGATCATGCCTGCTTTTAAGAGACTTGCTGTCTCCTTTGTATGTTCCGGAAAGGTAAATGGTGCTCATTCCTCTCTCTAGGCAGTATGGAATATCTTCGATGTCTGGCGAAAGCTTGTCAAGGTATTGCTCCGTCGGGCTGAACCTGTGATCAAGAAGGAAGTCAATGTATTTTCGTTTCATTTCCTTGCTTAAACTGCCATAATATCCGCTCACATTTCCCCAGCAGGTCTGGCCCATGGTCTCGAAGTTCCATTTTTCAGGAATAGTATAATTCCAGACCTTGACCTTGAGTTTGAGCTTCAGTTCCGGGGCGTTTTCTGCCTTTGCCGTGATTGTCCCCTCATAAGTTCCAGCAGGAGTCTGGGGACGGGTTCTCACTGTGAACCAGAATGGCGTGGCAATGTGGAGCGGACAGTTTGATGGCTTGTCCCAGATCAGCGGATCCGGAGTGTTCGGATTGTAGCCATGAAAATACCTTCTGATTCTCAAAGAGCTTGAAAATCTCGACTCCGTTCCATTTGATGTCCGATGCCGGAATTTTTGCCTTTTTGTCGCTAGTCCCAGTCAAGTCGCCAACGGTGAACGTGAGCCCTTTCAGCTCCTTGGTCATGGGATAGATCATGACTTGAAATCCGGCAAACTCGTTCTTGGCCATGAACAGATCGTATTCTTCCGCGTAGGGGCCTCTGAACCTGTAAAGCGAGTCCAAGTCGGTGAATCTGGACAGCGTATGTGTCATTCCTGCAAGAAATGGTTTTACCGGCTCGAAGTCGAGAACAAGTTTGGGGCGCTTGCTCTTGTCCTTGCTGGACGCGGATGGAAAGTCAATGACCGCGTTGTGCGGGAATCTTCCATCCGCCAAATTAACCGCATACACGGCGATGCCATTGTTGCTCGCCGGATCTGCAATCCATTTCTTTGCCGCCTCGCTCACATTGAACTCCAGCCACCTGCCTTCCTTCGGCACAAGCATCTTCGCGTATCTGTGTGAAAAATATTTGCCATCGTATTCCCATATGGACTCCGAGTCAAGACAGCCTGCCGGACGCCCATTCTTGTAGTCGCTCGTCTTGTTGAAGTCGGCACCGGGAGAATTCCATTTCTTTCCGCTCTTCGCGTTTTCATGGTCGGCGTTTTCGTCCCAAGGACTTGTAAGCTCAGACGCATAGATTTCACATACGGTTCTGACTGTGGCGGACGGTGCGAAGAGCATCAGCCTGGCTCTTGCCAAATTTTTGCCCTTCAATTTTCCCAGATCAAATTTGATGAGGATTTTGCTGTCAACTCCACGCAATGGAAGAATCTCAGCATTTTTCTCCTTGGGCATTTTCGCCTTTGGCCCCCAAATGACCGCAGTTTTACATCCTTGATAGGAGTCCAGTCCCTCTTGAAGAACGATTTCAGAAGCCTCAATGCCGGCAATCGCCATCAACATGCAGAACAAGGTGCTGAAAAGCTTAATTTTCATTCTTTTTGCCCAATCTTTTTGATAGTTGATATTTATAGAGAGACGGAACCGAGATTCCCTCCATGTTGATTCCCTCTTGGTATGGAGCAGGGCTATATTTCAAACTGATCCGCGAGCCAGGGGAGTAAAGTCCCACGATTCTCGACTGGGGAGCGTCCGAGCAGGATCCTACGAATCCGCCCTTTCCAGGATTGATAACTCTTATGTTCCAAAAAGTGTTGAATGCGCCGCAAGTCGGCAGGTAGTAATCGGCACCGCCATGCCCGAATATGTCTTCGCCCTTTCCTATCTCTATGTCGTCGAAAAGGTTCTGATGGTTTAGTCCGCAATGCTGGTCAAGCTTCCCTTCCGAGATCTTGCCGCCCGAGAAGACGCAAAGCTTGGCGCCTGTATTGAAACTGGCGCT
>DYRX01000468.1 GCA_020718525.1 Victivallis vadensis | reverse complement strand
GGCGTAGCCGGTTAAATTTTTATTCAAGTGTATTACGATTAGTATTTAAGGGACATAGTATCGTTATTTAGGAAACAGGAATACGAAGCCGATGAAGGATATTATGGAATTCAGACGAGCTGTAAAACCGCAGGCACACCCTCTGCGGTATGTCGAGGATTCTGGGGCGAAGTATGATTTCATAAGACCTTCATCCCTAAAGGGTTGCCTGCCTGTGCGTCGCACGCAGACAGGCGGTTCCATTGGGTGCATGCTTCATATTTCCGACAGTGGGTACGTATTCAGCAAACTACGTTCGTTTACTGAATCCGTACGTAAAGATTCGCTGAACGGGCTAGTTCAGTGAATATTTACCATGGGTATTGGCCCTGCCAGAAATATTCTTGCCTGCGCACAGTGCGGAAGCTGGTGCGAGCCCTCCAATGGCTTCCGCAACGGCTCGGTTTATGACTCTTGCAATTGGCTCATTAGACATACGGACAACGATTTTTTCTACTTCGTGTGCTTTGTGTCTTCGTGTGAGATAATGCCCAACTTTTGGGGAATGCACCCCGGGCAATCTCAGCCACGGACTCCCCCTCGCCAATCCGGACAAGAGCCGGACTATCTGGTAGAGGTGCTGGATGATGCCGTCAGGCTTTGGAATGGCGAAGCGGTCCTTGATTTTCAAAGAAGTCAAGTCATATTGCAAGACGCTTGGTCAAAGTTTTTATACTTGTTCTGGCAGTTGCAGGAAATGTCTCCGACCAAGCTCATATTAAACATGACAAAATTCAGCGGGTGTAGAATGAAAAGACTTCTCATTTCACTTCATCTTATTGCCGCCGTTTGCGTGCTTCAAGATCTCCTTGCCGAGAAGCTTGACTTCTCGGGAATAGACTCCGCACAGCAGATTTTCGGCGGAAAAATCAGCTCGAAAGATCTCGAAAACAAGGTTGTATTCCTTGAGTACTGGGGAATAAATTGTCCACCTTGCAGAAGCAGTATCCCTCATCTTGTCCAATTGCAGAGCAAATATTTCAAGACCGGAAAATTCACAGTGCTTGCGTCACATGTCCAAAGGGACGATGCGGAGGCCTCCAAGTTCTGCGGAGCAGGAAACGTCAATTTTCCAGTCTATCAGCAGTACCGCAATGAGCAGGCGCCATGCGGCCAGGGCATCCCGTGCGCCTTCATCATAGATCACAATGGGGAACTCGTGGAGCAGGGGCACCCATCCAGCCTAATCCAAAAAGTCGACAAGTATGTCCAGGAAGCTCCTTCTCCTCTGCTGGCTGGAATTGAATCCGAGCAATGTAAGCCTGCAGTCGAAGCCGTAAAGTCCGGAACTCCCTTGTGCGAAGTCGTCAAAATCCTCGAAAAAATCTCTGGAAATAATGATGCCAGCGAGCTCCTCAAAAGAATTGAAGGGCTGAAAAAATCGAGGAAAGAAGAAATCGAAAAGAGCGTCGCATCAAATCCGATCGCCGCCCTCAGGCAAATGGAAAAGTTCATGTCTGACTTTGAAGGATCTCAAGACGCGACTGCCGTCAAGGCGTCTTATGACAAAATTTCGTCAAATCCTCCTCTCAAGGAATTTCTTGCAATACGCGCGTCAATTGACAAGGCTCGAGAAAAGCTTGCAAAATCAAAGTCAGCCGCAAATTCAAAGCCGATTCAGAAAAGCATAGATTCGCAGAAGGCAAAGCTCAAAAAAATAGTTGACAACCCAAAGACTCCCCCGGAAATCGCCAAGGGAGTCAAGGATTATTTGTCAACCCTGTGACAGATTTCAGCCTTACAGTCAGAAAGCGCGGAACGCTCTTCGCCGAAAATCATTATTGCTTACTTGGCTTGAGCTTATGATCATAGTCGGCAGAGACATGGTTGTCGGGCTTCAGCTCAGCTTGTCGAGTCCAAGCCTGGCTCTCTCTTCGTTTATTTTCTGCCAGAGAGACGGATTTTTTGCG
>DYRX01000161.1 GCA_020718525.1 Victivallis vadensis | reverse complement strand
TCCCTCGTATCAGCGGGCCTATTCCTGGGAAGAGCCGCAGCTTGAGCAATTCATTCAGGATCTCAAGGAAACCCAATCTCAATACTACCTCGGCCACTTCATCTTTGAAAACCCGGAAGCCGCCGACATTTCCACTCTCCATGTGGTGGACGGCCAGCAACGGTTGACAACACTGGTTATCTTTTGGGTCGCGCTGCACAGGGTGCTCAAGGACCGAGGCGGCGATTCCTCGGACATAGATTTGGACGATATCGAGGACTTTTGCATCAAAGACATTAAAAAAGACAGACTCCGCCTGCAAACGGTCGAGGAGGATTGCTCGTTTTTTCGAGATCATGTCATTTCAAACATTCCTGAAAAGCCCGAGCGCAAGTCACAGCAGCGGATGGCCGTCACGCTCGACTTTTTCATAAAACAGCTTTCAAAAACGGAAACCGATGAGATCGCGCGGTGGCATCGGCTGATCCTCAATGCCGAAATTACCGAGAATGTCGTGACGGAAAAGGTCAAGGCAACCCGCATCTTCGCGTTTCAGAATGACCGCGGAAAAGAGCTGACGAAACTCGAAATAGTCAAAGCCTATTTCATGCTTCGCATCCAGATTTCCGGATTGGATGAGTCGGCAAAAGACGAAGCAATTAGCTATATCGAGAACCACATCGCTCGAATTTATTCAAAGGCGATGGTCGTTCACCTTCCAGAAGACGACGTGCTCAGCTACTTTTGGCGGTCCTATTCGGACAAAGGCTTCGATGCGGGTGAACCAGTCGCTGGTGTAAAAGAAAAAGTCTCCGAACTTGGAAAAGATTCTATTGAGTGGGCGAAGGGGTTTATGAGAGATCTTGCGAAGGCATTTACTCTCGTTGCGGAGACAGAAGCCAGTGACGACCCACTTGTTCAAGATTTGCTCTTTCTGAACAGCATGGCATTGGCTTACCCGTTCCTGATGAAGGCAAGCAGGCTTGGGGCCGACAACGCGACGATGAAACGTCTTTTCCGCTTGTTGGAAAATCTTACCTTCCGCAGCAAGTTGCGTGGCGGCCGGGCTGATATCGCACGGCGATTGAACTCCCACCTTCGGGATCTGCACGAGGCATCGGACGTCATTCCAATGATCGGACGCATCGTGGCAAATATTAAACAGGATGGGGATTGGTGGTATTGGAGTGACGATTCCGTGAAGTCTGTATTGAACGGCTGGTTTTACGGAAATCCCGTGGACAATTACCTCCTTTGGAAATACGAACTTCAGATCGCCAACCCGAACCATCCAAGACCGCACACGGTCAGCCTTTCCGACCTGATTCGGAACGAAAGCATCGAACATATCGCGCCAAAGACAGAAAACGATGACCATGTCGCGGGCGGATACGGGATTTACGAAGACAAAGAAAATCCCGCGAATGGGATTGTTTCTGGAGAGTGGATGAACCGGCTTGGCAATCTCATGCTTATTTCACAGAGCCATAACAGCTCGATTGGGAACAAGCCGTTCTCAGAAAAGCTCGAATCCTACGGACGCGTCAGCCTTCTGAATCAGCAAAGAGAAGTCATTCGTTTCGCCTCAGATACCGGCAACCCTCTCTGGGATGTCAGTGCCATCCGCCGGAGGCACGAAGAAATTGTCAACACCGCACTTTCTATCTGGTCATTGGATAATCTGGTTTCCTGAAGAATCTTAGAACTCAACCAACAACGCAAACCAACAACACACACAACCTATGTCAAACTACTATTGCAAATATTGCGGCACAAAATCGAGCAGCGTTCAATCACTCACGGCCGCGCCATGCCATCGGCATCCCGATGGTGCGAACAAGGGAAAGCACGCGCTCTACGAGGGTGACGAGAAATCCCAATATACCTGTAAATTCTGCGGGACGAAATCGAGCTCCCTGTCCAGCCTCACGGCCGCACCATGTCATCGTCATCCCGATGGCGCGAACAAAGGCAAGCACTCGCCCGCCCTCTGACTTCCACGTCCGGAGTGACAATCGCTGTCTGGTCACCTTAACCCCCATCCATTAAAACCGCACATTATGACGCCATGATACTTACTGAAACCCCAGCCCGGTCTCCGCTTCTAGTGCGGCTGGAGACATCGTCCCTGCGCGATCTCTTTACTCGACCGCTTATCATTCCTGACTACCAGCGAAGCTATTCGTGGCGGTCAGCCCATGTGAGCGACTTGCTAAAGGACACTTTTGGGCGCACCGCCCCGTATTTGATGGGAACGATCATTTTGCATGAATCCGACGATGGGAAAAACTACGAGATTGTAGATGGTCAGCAACGCTTGGTTACGCTGACCGTTCTGCTGCATGTTTTGTCCACCCAACTCGGGCGCGACGGTGGGCCACTTCCATTGCTCAATGGCTGTTTTTCCGAAGCGGCAGCCAATGTGATTTGTAAGACCAGGTCGGTGATCGAGGACTTTCTCAAAGTGAAAACGCCTGATGAAAAATCTCGCTTCCACGAACTTCTGCTTGAGAAATCGGATCCCGCAAGCGAATACAAGGGGTGCCTACAATTTTCCGAGCTGATCTTGAGAGGGGAAAACGCGCTGGATCAAGCCTATACGTTTTTCGACAGCGTGAACAGCAAGGGCAAGCCGCTCAGCGATTTTGATCTACTCAAAGCGCACCACCTCATGTTCATTCCATCGCAGCAGGAGGCACTTGCGACCAGCCACAACAACGCATGGCAGAGCGGCGACGAAAATCACGGCATGATTTTCGGCACGATCCTACGCCGTCTTAGAATGTGGGCGAGCGGAAAAGCGCGCGATTCTAAGCAGGAACGTCCCGATTACAACGAGTTCTGTTCGGCAATCGAGCCCGACCACTCCTTTGGTGACGAGCATTTTTTTAACCGATACATGCAGCCTGCCGCATTCCGTTCATGGCGGCGCGATGGGGAACGAATTGTTCTCAGCATGAACTACCCGATGCTCGACGCTGAAGCGATGATCCCTGCCGAGGTCAATCAGACAATCGAAGGGGGCGACGCCTTTTTTCTGTATGCCAAACGCTACCACCAAGTTTTCAACGCGTTATTTTCGCCTGAATCGTCGAGCGCATCAACAGCCATTTCTTTCATCCGAAAAATGGCGAACTACATGGATAATACTTATCTGCAAAATGCGTTTCGTGCGGTGTTGCTCCTTGCTTTCGATAAGTTTGGTGATGACCGTCTCATCGAAATCGGTGTTTGCACCGAGCGGATTATTTCCGAACGCCGTTGGAAAGCCATAAGCTTGCGCCTAGAGGGAACGCTGGACTATATTCGCGATCATCAGCTCATCCCGCTCCTACTCAATTCTGTCAGCGCCAAGCATGTCGCATCACAGCTCCATTCTGCAGCCAAACTTTTGCCGCAGACGCCTCCTCTGGATTTGTCCGGTGTGCGCAAACGCTATTTGAACACCATGGAACAGTTCTACAAGGAGGAACAGTCAAAGATTATTGATGCCCGAACGGGCGACGTCGCCAGTTTTTACTTGAAAAAATAGAAGTTTATCATGTTTGAAGAGAAAATCACTCCAGCCACGATCGCAGCAACAACCTTCCGCATCCCGCTTTACCAGCGACCCTACGCTTGGGAGGAACAGCAGGTCACCCAATTGCTCACCGATCTCTACGAGGCATTTCAGGAAGGTCTGAAATCCGGGGCAGCCACCGACTACCACATCGGCATCTTGAGCATTGCGCAAACGCAGAGCGACAAATCCCGATACGACCTCATTGACGGACAGCAGCGGATCACCACGCTCTTCCTCATCGGCAAGGTAGCCGAAACGCCCGACAACAAGTGGAGCGAGTTTCTCTCTTCCGACCGACTCGACCTCTACGGCCGCGAGGCGGACAAAAGGTTTCTTCATGGTGATGACGACACGGAATGCAATCGCCGGATGGTCGATGCCGTCCGTTGCGCGAAGGAGTTTTTCGATAAGCGTGTAACTGACCGTGTCGCCTTCTCTCAATTTATCTACGACCATGCCGCCTTCTTCCTTTCAGAAGTGCCACCCACCTACTCGGTTCTGGATAAGAACCAGCAATTTGTCCGCATGAACAACCGGGGTAAACAGCTTGAGAAACACGAAATTCTCAAAGTTCAACTGCTCGCAAAGATTACGGACGAAAGAAAGCGCAAAGATGCCTTCTTGATCTGGAACGGTATGGTCACCGGCCTTACGGGAATTGACGACATCCATCAGGACGCGACCAAGTCGCTGCGTGAGATCCTTGCCTCCAAAGAACCAGGGAGCGAGCCCGCAGGAAAGGAAGTCCTTTACACATCAATCCTCACCATCCCGGAATTTCTCCTCATTGCCCTCGCTCGATTCCTGCCGCCCGAAAAACAAAGGCCGGGAGCATTCAATGCGGACAAGCTTCTGGAAATCTTCTCCGATTTGAAAGAGGGGAAGAGTATCGTCGAGTTCACTGAGGTCCTCAAAAAGCAGGTAGAGAAATTCAGATTGTTTTTCATAATCCTCTCGAAACAGGAAAAATATGAATTCGGTGGCGAGAGCGACACAGAAAACAAAGATTTGGACTTCGGTCCCAATTGCAACGGAAAGCAGCGTCTGATTACCGTTCAGTCTTTCCTGCATGTAAGCACCGAGCCCCATCATTGGATGATTCCCGCCTTCAATTGGTGCGAATCACAGGCTCGTCCGGTCAAGTCGGAGGAGTTCATTAAAAAACTCGAGGCGATTGATGACTCGCTCACTCGCGACAAGCGCCGCAATGTTTCGTCCGTCAGCGACGCGAACAACATGGCCTATGGCTCTATCAGCCACTATTGGTTCTACCGTCTCGACTACGAACTCTGGAAGCGTTTCCAACCGGGAACACACCCAGATCCCATCTGGTCAAATCTCCCGAAGGAGAAGCAAATCAGCGATCTCGTTGAAAACTTTCGCTTCCGCCGATGCGGATCGGTGGAGCACATTGTCCCGCAAACACCCATGAACGGTTGGAATAATCAACCGGCGAATCATTTATTTGGCAACCTCGCCCTGATTTCCAGTTCCAGAAACTCGAAATTCAGCAACCTCCCGCCCGATGGGAAGAAAGATATTATCCTACAATCTCCACAACCCTATACGGAATCGCTTAAGATGCTTCACTTTCTCTGGTGTTATCCAAAACCGGAACCGAAAAATCACGGCGAAGCGATGTTCGGAATTCTCAGGGAGGTGGCCGACAGAGAGAGTCCGCCATTGTGAGATATTTCGTTGTCATTTCCCTCCTGGCTTTCGCGGGCGCCGTCGCGCAAGAACCCGGTGCCAGGTCCCCGGCCGGGGCAAATTTCGAGCCTGAAGTCCGAAGGGCAACGGCCGCCAATCCTGAAGAACCGGAGGTCCGGCGGGCAGTTCCCGTCGAGGAGCCGGGCACTGCCGAAATCCCTGTCCGCCGGGCGGTCGCTGTTTCACCCATAGCTACTCCATCGGTAGCAAATAGCAACGCCTCCGCCCCACAAGCACCACCACGCATTCCGTCCGACACTGCACAACAGGCACCAACAGGGACTGCCGGATCGGTTTACTCAAATCCCTCTCCGGCGACATCCCCCAACACAATACCGGTCCGGTCACCGGACGAGGGTGGCGAATCATCAAAGCAGTCTTCCCAGCATGCTCCAACCGATACCGTGGTGGCGGTAGCATGGGGATTAGTGCTTTTTATCGCACTGTTCACAGCCATAATGTTGGCCGTTTGTCTTAAAAAGGGAATCTTTCTATTTCTCAACAAGTGGGATATCGCCTTGTCGCTTGTGATGCCATTCATGCTGATACCCTTAGTAGGCGCGGTCGCAGACAGCGGATCGATTTTGCCCCGTCTTCTGTTTCTGGCAATTGCCCTCGCAGCCATCGGCGGCAGTCTGCTTACAGGATGGAAAAGCACAGGAGGCATTCTCCTCGCACTACTACTTTTTGTCCCCAAGATTCTTGTCATCTACACAGCCATTGTTCTCGGAATCCTGTCCGTGCTTTTCGCCATGTTCGCTGCACAGTGTCTGAGAATGAAAGAGAAAGAGGCGAAGGGGTATGCAGCAGTGTCTGCTGGAATGGCCGCAGGAACTGGTTTTGGTGCTATAAAAATAAAAAATCTCATCGAGAGACTCACGCATGACGAAGAATAGCATTCTTTTCCGGCAGTCTTTGATTCTTTATGCTCCTTCTGTTTAAGGTTGATCGATTGCTCTTTCAGCCGAGCATGCCGAGTTCATGTCCCGCCTAATCTGAATCAAATCAAAATGGAATTTGGCAAACTCGGTCATAAACTCGTCCGAAATAATGCTGCTCAGTGGCCGTTTTGAAAAGGTGTAAGTTTCACCTCGCTCAAAGACAACCTTGCCTTCTCCAATTTTTGCGTGAGGTTCACTGACATCAACATGTGTGTTCATGAGCTTCGGGTGTCTTTTCGGAAGCTCTTTGAACCGGGTCTCAAAGGCTTGGAATTGATCTTTTGTCAACCCGCGGAGTGACAATTCCTTGTCATAATCTCTGGTTGTCAGTGGTTCTCCGAATAGCCAGTCTCCAGAAGATAGAATCAAGCAAACGCCCGAACCTTCCGCGCGAAGGGAAACCCGTCCCATATCCCACCACCAGCCATTTTTACCGTCTTTGTCTTGAGGTAAATCTGATTGGTATTTCAAAGAAAGCTGAATTCGTCCACTAACCTGCCGGATTTTTGCTTTCCCTGCATCTTGAAGCAAGGAGTTTACGTTTGTCAGAATCAGCAAGTTGATTTTTTTCAATTCTGTCGAGGGGTGGAAGGTCATTGTTTCCTCCTCTTTAACCGGGTTTTGCGATTTTACATGCGTGACGGAAGATGAACCGAGCGCTCTTCGCATGTGCTCTTCAAGTGAATCCCCTTGCGGAATTGAATCGCGGATTGCATTCAATACATAAGACAAATTCCATGCCTTGGATTTCAGATGCGGATCAACCTGACACATCGCATACAGCGCGTGTTCCCATGCTTCATCAAATGCTTTTTCCTTGAATCCGCTCAATAAGTCCCTCTCTTGCTCCGTAATGTCGTCCAGATTGAGTTGTTTAAGAAAATTGGAATCCCACTTTTCAAAATCGGGCATAACCGACAAGTAGCTGTATATTGCTGGAAAGCTGATCTGAATGCAAACCAGTGAGAAATCCATAAACTTTTCAAACGCCTTCAATGCCGGATTTTCAGCGTCAGCATTTTTATCGTCATCCAACATTTGAATTAGGGACAAGATGTTGACCAAGCGCTTGAGTGATCGTGGATTGTTTCCGATCGTCCACATCGCGGATCTTGTCAGCATGGCTTTCAATTCTGCATATTTGGCCTCATTATCTGTGAGAAAGTTTATTGACCGTAGCGAATTGATAAGAAATTCTCCTATGCCATATTTTGCAACTGGCATCACAAATGGCAGTTGAATGATTTTGTCGAAGAAGGACCTAAACTCGCGCTCGTTTGCGGCAGTTTTTTCTCCATACTTCGGCTTGAGTCCTTTGATGACTACGTCGTAGTCAATCGCAAGAATAAATATGCATTTTTCCAAGTCGAAAATATTTTTTAGCAACTCTAGAATCTGCACCGCCACAGTCGGCTCAATCCTGTCGAGGTCGTCAATGAAAAATAGAAAGCCACGCTTCACAGGTCTGCTATTATGAAGTGATTGTGTAATTATCTCGGCGAGCAATGTTTTTGCTTTGCTGATGCCAGACTCAGATGTTTCGTCAATGTCATTATCGCTCTTTTCTCGCTTCATCTGGTATCCGCCAAGGTCATCAAAGCCGCCCACCTGTTTTCCAAAAACGCTAACCCCAAATCGCGCCGATATGGCAAGCCAAGATTTAATTTTCCCAAGAACATCAGCCACCTTTTGTCCGATAACCTTATCACTTGGATCAGTTTCTCCAATTTGCCTGATAATGGAGTTGAGGATCCGTAGAATCGCGTCTTCAGGTGCACCCGACAAAGAAAACTCCCAAGTATTGACCCAGACACTGGAAAAGAAGCCGTCCTCTGAGTTTGTATCAGTCAGTCGATGCCGCAGAGAATTCATCAGCGAGGTTTTTCCGCTTCCCCATTCGCCTTGCAGTGCAATGGTGAGCGGGGTATGTGCTCCCATGATTAACTTTGCCAAGGCATTCTCGTATTTCTCAATGGACAGTTGATCCTGTTCGCCGTGTTTTTTGGGAACATCAACGAGGCTGGTTCTGCGGAGGGCCTCAGGGTTTTGTGAAAACATACAGCGTATGATTTGCGACATTTATTTCCAAGTCAATCAAATCAAAAATCGGTCCTTCGCTCCCGCAAGCTGCGACGAGAGCGGCAGCGAAGGCGGCGGAAGGGTCGGCGCCGCTCAGGTCGAGAAAATTCAGCATGTTCCAGCACTCCGTCATCCGTGAGGGTGTGGAGGCTGAACTGGAAGGGGATCTGTTGGTAGGGCCGCGTTCCCTGCCAGACGGGAACCGGCATGGTCGAGGTCTCGAAGTCCAAGAAGCGGGCAGGAAAACCGTGCCTGGCGAGGGCGGCCTTGGCCCCCTCCGCATCGAAGAACGAGGTTTGGGACACCGTGTGTGATTTGACGCGCCGCTGGAGCAGTCCCAGAAGGTCATCAGGAACATTCCGCAAATCATCAATGCCCAACTCCTCACAAGCGGTTTTCCGCTTTTGCGAAAACCTTGGAATGCTGGAAAGCGGGTATTCCGGCCAGACTTTTTCCCGATTGCAGTAATTGCAGAACCCGCATTCAAAGGGGGTGCTGCATTGAGGTCCGGTGGCAACCACGGGTTCATCGGGCTTCGCCACGAGTTCCTGTGCCCCGGCAAGCCACTGACCAACCTCCTCGGCACGGGCCAGAGCCTCTTCAGTGAGATCATTTTCGGCAAGCAATCCGGAATAATCGCCAACGCCGGGATAGGTCCACGAGCTGTCGATATGCGCGAGCGCAACAGACGTCAGCCGGACACCGGAGGACCGGGCGATGAACGATTGGACGGCGATGTCGTCGTGGTGGTAATCCTTCACTCTGGTTGAAGATTTGACCTCGACCATCCGCCAGGCGGGTTTTCCATCCAGCCAATCGGGCAAAAGCACGTCGGCGAGTGCCAGCGCTCCATGCATCCTGAATGCGGCTTCAAAAATCGGGTTCCGGGAATTTGCGACGAGGTCGGACGTGCGAGCGAATGCGGCCTCGAACCCCTCGGCATTGATGTCGATGAGCGTCCCCTGCCCAAGCGGGTCATAGATCCGGCGGGCGGTTTCGCCCACCTCGTAGGCCCAAATCCGCGCGTAAGAAATAGAATTCGCGAGACAAGCCTGAGTTGATGCGGGTTCCGCCAATCTCACATCCACTACAGAGTGTATGGAATCGCATTCCTCGCAAATGCCCGTTACGCGTGGTTTTTCGCCTCGCGTAAGAAAATTACGCACGGATTTGGGGTAGGCCTTGCCTGTTGACATTTGTGGTTTAAGAGGTGGGTTTTCCGACTGTCTGCATGTTGTTTGCATGGTCAGAAAGGAATTTCGCCACTTACGCTGGAATCGTCCGCCGACCAACACGAATC
>DYRX01000160.1 GCA_020718525.1 Victivallis vadensis | reverse complement strand
CTGCACCGTCCCTACAGGACGCAATGGCTTCCATTTCCCTGTCCTGGGGTTGAAATCCCCAGGCTATATCACATAGCCGCGTTGCGGCTGAAAATGGCAAAAAAGTGCCACTGAAAAATCACGGAGCTTCGGATCTCTGAAGTTCTTCCGCAGATTCAAGCTTAACGCTTAGGCTTATTTCTATTCATCCATGATCCGAATCGCAGGAGTCTCACTTAATGAATGAGAACAGCAGTCTGCGGAGGTCATGGAATGTCACGAAGAGCATCATCATTATCAGGAGGGACACGAAGACGTAGAGTATGGGTTTTAGCAGGCGTTCCGGGATTTTTCTTCTGAAGACCATTTCATATACTGCCATTACGATGTGCCCGCCGTCCAGGACAGGTATCGGCAGGAGATTGAAGACAGCCAAGCTGTATGTTATCAGGACGGTGAAATAGAGGGATATTACAATGCCTCCTCTGTCGGTTATGACCCACATTCCGTGGACGATGCCGACCGGACCTGAGAAATGCTGGGGTTTCAGGGTGCTTTTTCCGGCAGTGACATAGCTGGCGACGGATCTGAGAGATTTCCAAGTTTTTACCATTGTCTCCGTGAACTGCTCCAAGGGATTCGGATGATAGTAGAAGACAAAGCCAGCGCCTATGGTCCAATAGCGGCTCAGCTCCGGGACGATATTCACTTCAAACTGTTTTCCTTCGCGGGCGACACCCAATAAAATTGGAGCGGAAGCACCTGCGGAGACTGTCTGTCTGAGCGCATCTTCGTTTTCAAGGGGCTTGCCGTTTATTGCCACGATCTGGTCTCTTGCCTGAAGACCTGCGGCGAGGGCAGGGGAATCCTCTATTACAGTATCCACATTGAGGATATATGTTGGCTTCTCAACAAAGCCAAATTTAGAAAGTATCTTCTGGAAGATAGAGAGTTCCCTGGATGGCTTTGCATTGAAGGCGACTCCGATCTTGTATGCGCTTTCGCCTTCGGACTCCTCGACTGGGACAATATTGTCAAATTCCAATGTGCGCCCCTCCCGGACTACCTTAAGCCTTAGCGGCTTCCCGCCGGACGCGTCAATCTTGCGGATATAGTCCTGCTGATCGTTGAGCTGTTCCCCGTTGATCTCCACAAGAACGTCATTTTTCAGCAGTCCAGCCTTTTCCGCAGGCGAATCCTTTTTAAATTTGTTTATGATCAGAGGCACCTTTGGCTTGAAAAACGGATAGGCTATCTTTTCAACCTTTCCAAGCTTCGAATTTTCGATCGGCCGGTATTTGACAGGAACATCGCTTCCATCCCTCTTTACAGAAAGCGTAACGTCGCCGACCGTGAAAATTATATCCTCAACTACGCCGCTCCAATTTTTGTGAAATGTCTTCCCATTGATTTCATATACGATGTCTCCTTTCCTCAGACCAGCCTTGTATTCGGGGCTTTCCTCGTCAACGCTCGCAACCTCGAAGGAGCGCATTTTCGGAGTGTCCTGGGGAATGCCATGTATCCATAGAAATGTTCCTATGATGATGCCGAAGAATATGTTGAAGAGTGGTCCGGCGAATGCCGTTATTATGCGGTCAATTGGTTTCGCAACTGGGAGAGGGGTGCCTTCGGACGTCATGATGGACTCCGAGCCCGGCTCAAGCTGTGGCAATTCAACGTATCCGCCGAAAGGAAGCATGCCGATTCTGTATTCTACTCCGCCCCTTCTGAATGACCAGACCTTTTTGAATCCGATGGAAAATGCGACGATGTAGAGCTTTCGCCATTTTGCGGCGAGAAAATGCCCAAGCTCATGCACAAATATGCAAAGACCAAAGGAGACGAGAACAAAAAGCCCTGTCAGGATGTTATGAATTACGTTCAATTTAGACCTCGATGTTAGTATTGAAGGGAGCGTGCGCAGTCCCTAGCCCAAGAATCGGCGCTAAGAATAGCATCAAGAGACGGGTGGTCAAGCGCGGTATGAGAATTCATCGTCTTTTCGATGGTCTTCCATATTCCTGGAAAAGATGTCTTTCCAGCCCTGAAACGCTCGAATGCCACCTCGTTGGCGGCGTTCATCACGGCAGGCATGGTGCCTCCTGCGGCAAGAGCCAGATAGGCGAAGGCGATCGAGGGGAAACGTTCGAGGTCGGGGCGTTCGAAGTGCAGGGAGCCGATCGCGGCGAGATCAAGGATGCCTCCGGATCCCCTGCGCCTCTCCGGATAGGTGAGCGCCGCCTGAATCGGGTTGCGCATGTCCGGCACTCCCATCTGTGCGATGACGCTTCCGTCAATGAACTCGACCATCGAATGGACGATAGACTGCGGATGGACCAGTACGTCTATCTTTTCTGGCGGCATATTGAAAAGCCATCTTGCCTCGATGATCTCCAGCGCCTTGTTCATCATTGTCGCGGAATCTACAGTGACCTTGTCTCCCATGTTCCAGACCGGATGCATTGTCGCGTCGGCAAAATTCACCCGCGCAAGCTCTTCTGCTCCAAGGTCTTTGAAGGGACCACCGCTTGCAGTGAGGACGATTGTGGATATTTCTGAATTTCTGCGTCCCTCGAGGCATTGGAAAATCGCGCTGTGCTCGCTGTCAACCGGAAGAATTCTGACTCCGTGCTTTGCCGCCTCCGACATTACAATCTCCCCGGCGAGGACAAGCACCTCCTTGCTTGCCAGGGCGATGTCCTTGCCGCTCCGTATTGCCGAGAGTACAGGAAATACCCCTTCTATGCCTACGATCGAACATAGCACGATGTCCACTTCGGGGGCGCACGCTATTTCACATATGCCTTCAATTCCGGAATGACAGGAAATGGAGTCCGGGAGAGATTTTTTCAAGTCTGAAAATGCGGAATCGTCGCGCAATGCGAGCTTTTTCACGCCGAATTCAAGCGCCTGCTCGGCGAGGCGCCTATAGTTTCTGCCTGCGGCAAGGGCCACAATGGATAGCTCTCCGGGAAGATGCCGCACAACGTTAAGGGCGTTCTCCCCTATCGACCCGGTTGAGCCTAGAATCGCAAGATTTTTTTTCCGCCTCGCTGTCATGCTTCAACGCACCTTGCTCCGGAGCCCAATTCGCAAAAGATTGGCGTCGTGTCTATCCCTGTCGCCACCTTGAATGCCGCCGCGACGCGCGACGCATAAAGCTCGGCAACTTCCTTTTCCACAAAATGTATTGAAATCCCGCCGAATCCACCGCCGCTCAGTCTTGCTCCAATGCACCCGGGAACTGATTTTGAAAGTTCCACCAGAAGATCCAGTTCCGGACAGCTATTTTCAAAAAATAGCCTAGAACTGTCGTGCGATTCGTAGAGAAGCCTGCCGAACTCGTCCATTCTGCCAGAAAGAAGGGCGTCAATCGCAAGACGCACCCGCTCGTTCTCCATCACCACATGCCGGGCTCTCATGTAGTCCGCGAAAGCCATTTCAGACTTCCATTCGTCCAGGTTTGACGGGCTGACATCGCGCAAGGCCTTGAGTTCCGGGTGGCGGACACGCATAGCGTCCAAAGCTCTTGAGCAGGATTCGCGTCTCATGTTGTAGTCAGATTCGACGAGGGTGTGCTTCACCATGCTGTTGATCACCACGATCACATAGTTTCCTGGGACTTTGACCGTCCTCAGCACCTCGTTGACGCGGAAGTCGCATAGGATCAGTGAAGATTCCTTGCCGTTGATGGAACTGAACTGATCCAGAAGACCGCTCTTCACTCCGACAAAATTGTTCTCTGCACCCTGTCCGATCTTCGCAAGCTCCGTATTGGTGAATCCGAGTCCGAACGCCTTGTCGAACGCGAAAAGAGCGGAAACTTCGAGGGCCGCCGAACTGCTCATGCCCGCCGAGAGCGGAATGTCGCTCGAGATTGCCGCATCGAATGCGCCGATGTCCTTGCCGCGTTTGCGAATTTCGCAGATCAGTCCCCTGATGTATGCCGTCCAGGATCCGACCTCTTCGACACGCTCTACAGAATCCAGATCAATGCTCCTCTCCACTGAATCCAGAGAGCTGACCAGGCGGCACCTTCTTCCTGGGGCAGGGGACATTGCAAATTTAGTCCTCTGCGAAACGGCCGCCGAAAGCGCGATGCCCTCGTTGTAGTCAGTATGGTTGCCGAGAATTTCCAGGCGGCCAGGCGCCTCGGCAAAAAATTTTGGTTTCTCTCCAAAACGCCCTTCAAATATTTCTGCAAGCTCTTTCATTGCGAATCTCCTCTGTTAAATCCAGTAACAGTAGAGCCTGCTAGCAATTTTGAAAGGCGCAGATATGCTGAAAGATTCCAGTTTTTAGCGCCAAGCCGTCCGATTGGGAATGTTTTTTCAAGAAATATGATATAGATTGTAACCCAGCTTGCATTTCCCTCGTATCTATGTTGGATGAGAAATCACAATATTGGGAATTTGCAACAAAATCAAAAAGGAGTTAGTTCGAATGAAAAAGACGCTGATTGCGGCCGGATTCGCCCTCTTGACCATCGGCTTTGACGCCTGTTCAGGAGTCATCGAAAGCTTCCCGTCAAAGACAAACATGCTCTTCAAGCTGGATTTTGAAAAGCTCAGAAACAACAGCATAATTGCGGAGATCAGAAGCACTAATCCGGAAATCTACGAGATGTTCAGAGGGAAAATCCTGACCGAAACCGGGATAGATCCCGAAGAAGTTAAGACTGTGTGGCTGGGCGGAATAAAGAAAAACAACGGAGTCCTGGTGCTTGAAGGCAATTTCGACGCCCAGAAAATCAGAAAGACACTCTCCGCGAAGCAGGAAAACAAGATGCTGGACAGATCTGACTGTCTTTTTGCTGTCAATTATCCCGACAAGAAAAACGACAACAAGATAAATCTCGCCGCTCTTCTGGATCAAAACACCATAGTTGCAGGATCACCTGAATTCACCGACGAATTCATCAAGAACTACAGCTCCGACTCAGTGGCGCAGGATTTCAAGAAAAAGAACTACCTCTCCAATGGGAAGCTCCTTGAGGGCGTAGTTGTTGCTGTGCCACAGGACGTCGTCGCGGAAAAGCCGTTCATGGCCGAGCTTGAGACAGCTTTCTTCGAAATGGACATGGAAAAGGATCTTGTCATGGATCTAGATGTGAATGTCAGCGACGAGGAGCAGGCGGAAGCCATCGGCAAAATCATTGACGGAATGGTCTCCCTGCAGAAATTCATGAAGGGCAAAAAGGAGAACGACAGTCCGATCCGGAAGGAATTCTTTGACAATCTTTCGGTTGACATATCAGGGAAGAAACTGAGTGCCTCGACCAAGATATCCACGGAGTCAATCCGTTCGGAGATAAAGAAAAAGGCAAAAGGCAAATTGCAGGAATTCTAAAGACCATGGACGAGGTTCAGGACAGGGAACTGATAGAGAGGGTGCTTTCAGGCGAAAGCGCCCTCTTCTCCGTTCTGCTTTCCAGATACCAGTCCCGTGTTCTCGCATGTTCTGTGGCGATACTCAGGAACAGGGAAGACGCAGTCGAAATGACACAGGAGACTTTCATCCGGCTCTACAACAACTTGAACCAGTTTGATGCCTCGCGCCCTCTTGCTCCATACATAATGAGAATCGCCGTGAACATCTGCCGGGATTTCTTAAGGAGAAAGGCCAGGAATGGCAGATATGAGGAGCTGAGCGACGCGATAGTGGAGAACTGCCCTGATTTCTCGCTTTCTCCAGACAGGGCTATCATGGCCGAAGAAAAGGCGGCGTTCGCCGCCAGAATCCTAGACAGCCTTCCGGTCCGATTCCGTGAAGTCTGCTCGCTCTTTTATCTTTCCGGCCACAGTTGTTCGGAAGTCTCCGAAATCCTTGAGATCAGCGAAACTTCGGTGAAGGTCATACTCCACAGGGCTAGGAAAAAAATGCATGAAACAATCAATAGAGGACTAGCGCCGGCATGAATGAAAAAATGATCTGCGATGACGCTGGAGAATATGAAGTCTCCGAAGATCTTGACGCAGAAGACGCATTCTGCTCTGAAAATGAATTGGACGATTCCGCCGCGCTTGTCTTCAAGGAGGGGATTTTGAAATTTTCAGACGACAATGCCGTCTCGGAAGAGATTTCAAGCCGAATTATGAGCCGCATCGGAGCTCAAAAAAATGATTGTGGCTCGGCAAGGATCTGGGTGCTCGCATCCATCGTTCTCCTCGCCTTGCTCGGATTGCGTTTTTCGGGGCTGATTTCAGACCTCCTTGATTTATTCTCTGTTTTTTCTGGACTCCCGGACGAAATTCCTTCCGGGATTCTGCCCGAAATCCTTGAGCTTGGCGGTAGTATGGACTCCATGTCATTGCCTGTCAATTTTGACGCAGGCGCTTTGCTCATTCTGCTCGTATCCTGCATTTCGCTTCTTGCCGTTCTTTTCTACAAGACACAGAAAAGGAGCTCGCAAATTGAAATTTGAACCATCAAAGTTGAAGCAGATCTGCACGCTTCTTCTTTTCTTTGTTTTTTCAGTATTGGCCGAGGCGTCTGACCTTGGCGCCGCGCACAGAAACGCAGGTCCGCGTTTTCTTATCGCTGCCTTCTCCTTTTCCATCATCCTCTTCCTGATGAGCATTGGCGCTCTCTCTATGTCCCTCTTCTATTCCATACTCTTCCCAAAGGCGGTCTCGAATGGCGTTAGAACCCTGAGACTGATGCCGCTCAGAGCTTTCTTTGCCGGCTTCCTCTGCCTCTGCCTATACCTCATCGCCTTGTCAATGCTGAAGCACTTCAGCGAACCATTGCGCATTGCTCTATTCGTTCCGATTGCGCTTGCAGGCTCCTTTCATTCAGTCTCCGGGCTTTCCATGGTATTAGCTCTGCTCGGAGAAAAGATCGCGTTCAACACAGCTTCCAAATACTGCTCCTCCTCATTCATGCACATTCTTTTCGCCGGAATTGTCTTTGTCGCCATAGGGCTTCTGCCCGTCCTGGGGCAGATCGCACAGGGCGTAATTATGATCTCGGGCCTGGGAGCATTCCTTCTTTCAATAGGACACCGGGAAACAAAATCTTGAACACGTAAAACAGGAGAGATATCTTGAAGGAAATATGCATTGCAGGAAGGAAGATCGGAGCAGGGCACCCTCCTTTTGTGATCGCCGAAATGTCTGGCAACCACAACGGCTCCCTCGATAGAGCTCTTGAGATCGCCGAGGCGGCCTGCGACTGCGGCGTTGATGCGCTCAAACTGCAGACATACACAGCCGACACCTTGACGCTTGACTTGAACACAAATGAGTTCTTCATCTCCGATCCTTCCAGCCTCTGGAAGGGGAAGTCAATGCATGAGCTCTACCGGGAAGCATACACTCCGTGGGACTGGCACAGACCAATCATGGATTTCTGCCGGAAAAAGGGTGTCATATGCTTCAGCACTCCTTTCGACTTCAGCGCCGTTGATTTCCTCGAAGAACTTTCTGTCCCCGCATACAAGATCGCATCCCCGGAAAATATTGACATCCCTCTCATACAAAAAGTCTCGAAGTGTGGAAAGCCGCTAATCATTTCAACAGGGATGGCAAGCGCGGCTGAACTTGAGGAATCCGTGTCGGCGGCAAGAAGGGCAGGGGCGTCAGAAATCGCCCTTCTCAAATGTACAAGCTCATATCCGGCAAAGCCCGAGCAGTTCAACCTTAGCACAATTCCAGACATCATCTCAAGATTCGGCGTCGTAGCTGGGCTTTCCGACCACAGCATGGGAGACGCATGCGCCATCGCCTCAGTCCCACTTGGCGCCTCAATAATTGAAAAGCATTTCACTCTCAGAAGAGCAGATGGAGGACCAGACTCGGCATTTTCTATGGAACCTCTTGAAATGAAACGGCTTGTTGAAAATGTCAAAAACGCCTGGATTGCGCTTGGCTCTGTCAATTACGGTGCGGTCGGCGATGAGAAGAAATCAATGATAGGGCGCAGATCCCTATACGTGAGCAAGGACATCGAAAAGGGAGAGACTTTCACTGCTGAGAATATCAGATCAATAAGACCAGGACTCGGACTGCCTCCAAAATTCTACTATCAGATAATCGGCAGGACTGCCGCAAAACCACTTTCCAAGGGAACTGCACTCGTCTGGGACATGATATTGGATCTCGAAAGATAAAACTGCGAAACGCGTGGAACGCGCATAAAATTAAGGCGCAAAATCACAATGCCGTATTTGATAAGAATCTCAAGGCGAGCCAAGCCGACGTAGTCCCCATATTTCCAATATAAATTAAGCTCACTTGATGCGGATAGCGGTCAAGTGAAGTGACGTTGTTCGCAGTACATATTCGCGTACCGAAAATCGGGTGCATTTCCCAAAATTTGAACATTATCTCACACGAAGGCACAAAGCACACGAAGTAAAGAAAAATGTTGTCCTCCTTGAAACTTGCCCATTGTTTTTCATATATAAAAACAATGGAATTGGACACGGACAGGCTGGCAAATTCGGATTTGTCCGTCTGTCTGATGTCCAATATTTGTCCTTCCAGGACAGGCAAGTTTCATTCTTCCTTTGTGCCTTTGCTCCTTTGTGAGAGAATATTTCATGCGATTTACCCTCAACTAATTGGAGTTCCGCCCCCGAAAATCAATTTAAAATGCGGTAATGTTTAGCCAATAAGTAGTCTGCAATCTTTGCAGATTCAATAGGATTTATAGGTGCCCAGTAATGTGCAATAAGAGACAATGTGCTCCACTTTTGATTGTCGTCCGGAAGTTCCTTGACTAAATGATTGGCTTCTTCAGGGTTATCACGCGCCAATGCAACTTCCACGCTTCTTATTGCACGATCATGAGCTGTCCCATCTGGGATTTGACGTGCCAATTCCAAAGCCGCCTTATGGCACCGGCTTCAGGATCCGATTGAGTCATCCCGCCTACAAGACTGGACAATGTCTTCGTCTTGGCTTCTCCCTCAGGCAATTGCCTAACCCATTTCTCCGCATCAAGCGGTCTTCTTCCAGCCCAATAGAATGCGAGGGTCGAATACATTTTTGAATTTGCCATCTCAGGATGCTTCGTCAGAACCTCTGCCGCAGTCTTGGGCTTGCTCAAGGCCAGCGCCGTGATAAGTTTTTCCATCACGAGATCCCTCTCGTGTGGATTGGAGAGATTGCTTGTCCATTCGATAGCTCCATGGCGATCATCATGCACCCATTTGAGGACAATTTCATAAATGACACCTTCCTTTATGCCCGGTTAATTCTAAAGCCCTCTGCAAGGCTTCCCTTGGAGCATTTTCGCCCCATGCTATAATTGCCTTATGCAGAGAATTTTCCCGTATTTCCTCGTCAGGAATTTCTTCTGTCCATTTTATCGCCGCATCTGGGTCTTTTAGAGCCCATCCTCTGACAAAATGCGAGATATTTTCCGACTGACAATATTCTTCCGGCAAAACTGCAATCCAGGCAAGTGCGGCAGCAGAATCTTTTTGTGTCCAGTTTTCGCCATGTTTTTCCAATAACCCTTGGTGAAATATGAAGAATCAATCTTGCAGCGGCGGCCGGATCCTTTGACATGTATTTAAAAGCGACTGACAGTAATATGGAATGTCAACGCCATTCCGTAACTTTCTGAATTTGGCGGTTTGAATTTTTCCGTT
>DYRX01000159.1 GCA_020718525.1 Victivallis vadensis | reverse complement strand
ATACTCACTATAATAAGTTCTATCGGAATGTAAAAGAAATGCATTACAGAGTACATTGAGATAAAGGATGACAATAATTTCTGAGAATGTTTTTGGGATTCGTCATGAGGACCCAATATACTCATTGGCAAATCGTATTTGATCATCACATGAGCGTTCTCGAACTTCCAGATAATGAAGCGGTCAATGGAAAAAATCAGGAGAGTCAACGAGAGAGGCAAGATGATTTTCAACGGAATGCTGAGATTTGTAAGGAAATGGACGCAGAGAGAGATAAGGATGCAAATGACAAATGAGGAGGATAAGGAAAGTTGCTTGGCATCGGAATGGCTCTTGAGAATTGCCTCTTCAATGGCCTCCCTTCTTTTTCGTTCATTTTCCGTTGCTTTTCTCGCGCGTTCTTCTTTAATCTCGGCATCTCTCCTGATGCGCTCGCGCTCCTCTTGCATCTTTCTTCTCTCTTTTTCCTGGCGAGCCAGCTCTTCAGCCTCTCTTCTTTTTTTCTCCTCCTCCCTTATGCGTGCCTCTTCTGCTTTTCTGCGCGCTTCCTCTTCGCGAAGGCGCATCTCCTCCCTTCTTTTCCTTTCTTCCTCTCGGATGCGTTCTTCTTCGGCCCTTCTTCGCCTTTCAGCTTCTCTCTGCTCTTCCTCTCTCCTGCGCTTTTCTGCCTCGTCAGCGGCTCTTTTTGCCGCCTCCTGCGCTTGGAGAATAGATTGAAGGCAGGCATTTCTTTTTGCTTCATCAGAAAGGACCTCATATGCGAGGTTTAGCTCGGTAGTGATTGCTGTCGCCTCTGTTCGGGACTTCTCGTCGAGGTTGTTGCGGTCAGGATGATGTACGCGTATTTTTTGGTAGTACGCTCTTTTTACATCTTTAGCACTTGCAGTAAAAGGCAAGCCGAGTATGGCGAAATAGTTTTTTGGATGCTTATGCATTGCTCTATAAACCCCGCTTCTGTCGTTGATTGATTCGCTGAATGAAAAGCGGATCAGCCATTCACACGGCCTCCCATCCGTCCCGTGGCGGGAGCTTGATTGTGTCGCCGACGGAGGATCTGCCTACTTCCTTCATAGACTCGCTAAGCCACAGGAAAAATTCTGAAAATCTCAGGTCTTTCAAGATCTTTGGCGGACGGTTTGCGGGGCATATCCTGCCAAGTGTATCAATGTCAACGCTGTTTCCCACACCAATTCCGAGGAAGACCAGCTTTTTGCTGTCAGACAGATCTCTGGCTATTCTTGCTGGTTCCTGCCATGCATCAGTGGGCTGTCCATCGCTCATGATAATCATCCAGGGCTGATAGTATGGAATCCCGGCGGATTTGTAGAACTTTTTGCGTTCAGCCTGGCTCGCCATGGCGATTTCAATTGCGGCTCCCATTGGAGTACTCCCGTTTGCGCTCAGTTCGAAAGGAAGTATTTTTTCATCTGCGAAGGAAGTGAATGGCATGACCCTTTCGGCCTTTCCTCCGAAGGAGATCATTTCAAATTCGACTGAGAATCTTGCGATGTCGTCCTTGTAAACCTCCGAGCAGAACAGGTTTACCCCCTCGTTGAGCAGTCTGATGGGCTCTCCTGCCATACTTCCGGATGTGTCAAGCAGGAGCGAAACAGCACAGCGCGCCTGTGGATTGTCGTAAACCAGGATTTCGTCGTTCATTCTTTACTCCTATATTGTTTGTTTGCCAAAGAATTAAGGGGGCAAGGATCTATTTTTCCGAACCGACTTCTCCAATTTCGTTCATTTTTCCGGATGTTCCTGAAACCATCGTTGAGTTCACGACGGATTCCAGTCTGGCAAGCTCGTCGGAGAGCTGAGATATCCGAGTTGAAAGGGCGCATATTCCGAGAGAAAATGAAGCGAGGGCGGCGATGAACAGGAAAATCACAGTCAGCAGTAGGACTGAGTTCGAAAAATATTTGCGGACTAGCTTCATGAACCTGGCACGAAGCAAAAACTTTCCTCTGCCTGCGCCGATCTCAACCGAGGAGATGTCTCCTGCATGGGGGAGACTGTTTTGATCTGCTGTCAATGAGGAGGGAGCACTAGCAACGAGACTGCCTTCTCCATCCTTGGCAGGATTGGTGGCATGGACGTTGTGGGACGGGGGAAGCATGGCGAGCGCCGCAAGGGATCTGTCGTCCTGGACTGCAGGCTCCCAGAAGGACTCTGTGAGAAACTTGAGAAGGTCCTTCTCGGAGAAGGACATTTCCCGCATGTTTTTCCAGATCGTGGAGAATCCAGGAGCCGGAGACATCGTCTTAGCCTCGATCATTTTTGCGGCTGTTCCGTCGGTGAAAGCGGCGAGAGCTCCAAGATTATTAGAAGGCACCAGCCGTGCGAAGAGCTTTGCAGGAGGTCTGCCGAAACATACAAACTCAGTTGCATTTGCAAATTCGCCGTTCGTGGGAGCGCTCTCGATAACAGCAACTCCATCTCTTTCGGCGACAAGGGCTCCATCTCCAATATGAACGACAAGGCAGTATTCGGTTCCCACTATTGCGAGAACGAGAGTGAACTCAAAGTCCTCCGCTTTTGCTCCCATGGCCTGCGCCAGCCTCTCCTGCACCTTTGAGACGGACCGGTGCAGGCATTCAGAAATCATAGACGCCATGGTTTCATTCGGCATCCAATTTTTCCTGTCGAGAAGTTCCTTCATGATTGGTTCAGAAGAAAAGACAAAATTGCTAATTTCCGATACGGCCGCCTGCGATCCGTGATGGGATATGGGCGAACTGCCTCGTCCATCGCAGACTGCGAGATACGGTCTTGGCAAGACACCAGCCACGCTTGCATCCTGGCATGGAGTCCCGCTTCTTATGTGTTTTCTGCCTGGCACACTGGCGGCGGTGGCGACCCATTTCCTGCCCAGACTAGGCTCCTTCGTGATCATGCACAACTCCTGCTGTATTTTTTTGGTTCTTTTCTCTTTGCGGGCATTATTTCGTTGGAATGCCAGCCCTTTAAGATTTCTCTTTCATAAATTGAGAGGGAATCTTCCCACTCTGTCATCTGCGGTCTTTTTGCAATCAGCCTGTGCCCGTCTCTGAATGTCCGGATGAAAAGCTCTTTTATCCTATATGGCAGATGGCTCCATATGTTGAACCAAGGACCTTTTGGAAATGTGCCGCAAGCACCATCGGCCAGAGCGAACTGGCCTGATTTCAGATTTTCGACAGGATCGCCACCGCCGATACGGTCATAGGGATGTCTTCCAACTGTGAGAACTTTGAAGAGGATTATTGCAACTGAAAAAAGCTCATGCACTACCCCCCTTCGGATTTTTGACAGATCGCCCCTGCCAATTAGCTCAGGCGCAAGAAAGACAGGCACTCCCACCGGGCAGGGATATAGGGAGCCGCGTTCAGATATCTGGTAGCTGTCGCAGTCTATAAGTCCGACTTCGCCATCGGCACCGACAAGGATGTTGCCCGGATTTATGTCGCCCATTATCACATAGTTGCGGTGCAATTCCTTTATAATCCTGACAATCTTCAGGGACACATTGACAATGTTCTGTCTGGTCCACCCAGGAAAGCGCTCTCTGAGCAGTTGAGGCTGGCAAAGTGTATGAAGCGGAAAGCCCCCCTGCCGTCTCATGGCATAGCCGATACAGATTCCAGATCTGTTGAAAATGCTTAGTCTTGGCCATGCAAGTTTAGGGTTGCTGACAAGCTCCTGCATCCCGCGCATGTGGGATATCTTTTCACTGCGAAGCGAATTAGTATCCGCGTTAAAAGAATCGTGTCCATGATATATCTTCACAAGGATATCGTCGTTCTCAGAAAGCGGATAAACCGAACCCTCTCCTCCTCTGGCAAGCCTCTTTCCCAGCGTTTTCGGGACCTTGTTGCAGTCGTAAACAATGCATTCGTCCGAATCTGCAAGCATGCCTTCGTCGCTTGTGCCTGAAAACATTTCGCTTGATGAATAATATGCGGAAGAACTTGTTGATAGCATCGCAAATCCTTATATTTGTTGACATATTCATAAGGAGTTTACGTGCTGAAATTCCGACATCCGAGTTAAATTTTATTGAAGATGTACTGCAAGGACAATTAGAATTGCTGTAGAATACGAATCAGTACTGATATCCAATTTGCGGGTCAGATTTGCACCTGCCTGAGAGGTAGTCCCGCCAGGCGGAAGCGAATTTATAATGCTCGAGAATGTCCTTCCTCTCGAAGAATTCCAGGGCTGATTTATGGCATTCTTCTGCGAATGCATCGTGTCTGCTTCCCCTTAGACTCCGCCAGGCTTGGACGGCGACGGTCATGCCATCCAGACGGTTGAGAATGCATTCCTCGTGTTTGGAGAGGATCTCCATAGAGGACTCAAATGTCTTGCAGGCGTCATCGCGGTGCCCCTCAGTGGCAAGGAAGGCTCCTTTATACTTTAGGACCATAGATAAGGTCCATCCCTCCGCATTCCTCAGGTCAGGGATGCCGTAGATGGATTCCTTACGCCATTCTGGGATTTTTCCAGTCAAAAGGAAATTCCGATATGCGCCGAACCACTTCTGGCGATAGAGATAGCTCAAGTTCTTCAGCTTCTCATCCCCGTTCTCGAGAGAGCTTATCTGCTTCAAGGCATTCTCATATGCATCATTTTCATCCTTGCTGTCGAATTTGTTTATGGCATACCACAGATGGAGATAGTTCGTGTCTTTGCAGATTTCATATATATTTTCGTCGTGAGTCATGGCGATTCCGAGAGCCTCTTCTATATGGGACAGAGACTTTTTCATCGCCGATTTGCCGAACTGTCCTGCCATGGCACCGTATAGATAGAGCTGACCGAGCGTACCGTTTAACTGCATGAGAAGCTTATGGAGCTGGGCGTTGTTGCCGATCTCCCGTTTCATCTGAGAGACCGAAAGATATTTTCCGCTGAAATCTTCGGCCTCTGCGAACTTTCCGCAGTCGGTGAGATTGACCAAGTGGTGTATCGCGAGTCCGTAGTATTTTTCATGGAGTTTTTTCCTGCGGGCAATCGTTTTACATTCCTTGTTCAGTTCAATTGATCTAACTGTATCGCCTGTTTCACAATATATGAGAGACTTGAGCATAAGCGCATCAAGAAGTTGATCCTCAAGTTCCTCTGATTCTCTGAAGACAGCCTCATATCGTTCAACGCGTGGAAGTGCAGATGTCTTGAGAGGAATCATTCCATAGTGGACATCTTTGTCGAGGGATTTCATTCTCTCACAGCATTTTCTCCAATCAAGATTTGACAGTCCTTTTTCGCCGAGAATTTCAATTATCTTTTTCTCGACATCTTGGATGCTGATATGAAGCGGTAGAGATGATACTCGACTTGAATCTCTAGGCTGTTGTGGAGCCAGGAAAAGCTTGGCCCCCATTCTGCCAGCCATTGCACGCTTAGCATCTACGCCATCAACTTTGCACAGTCTTCCTTCAGAGAGACTTCCCGTGAATATGACTTCGAGCGGGTTGAATTCCATATGGCCTAGCTCCCTACGCAACGCCATGAAAACAGGAAGATGGAAGCTGTCTCCACAAGGACAAAAGGACTCTGCCTGGTCACTCTCTATCATATCCGGCAGGGCGCAGTGAAGCTTGACCGTCCATCCTGTAAAATCATCGGACTTTATCGAACTGACGCTCTCTGTCCATTTGGCATGCTTTATTCCATGAGAGTCAATCACCTCGACTCTCTGAGATTTGATAAGCTCGAAGGAGAGTGGGAAGGATTGCTTTCGTCTGACAACAGGAATTATTCCGTCGGCATCGAGAAAATTATAGAGTTTTGTTTTTAGTGCTATGCCAAGTTCGTCGGATTCGGGCGGATTGAATTTGCAGAGGTCGGATGCGGTCCGTATTTCGCTGATCTGATGAAGCCTCTCGCTTAAATTCTTTTCTGAAGGGGTTTCACGATAGAGCCAGCGACGGAAAATGACTTCAGCCTGAATTTTGGCGCTGATGGACTCATCTAGGTAATTTTTCGCACCTATCAGATTTGCTATCTCGGAATCGAGAAGGAAGCATACAGATTCTGGAAAACGGATGCAGATGTCAAAGAGACTCCTTAGACTCATTTAATTGCCTTCCTTCCCATTTTTTCCACTCGGACCTGGACTGGTCGGCCACTCGCATCTTCGATCCAAATATTGTTCTGGAACTTGTCCTTCTGTATTTTTGCGTTTCCATTGCTAATCTTTCCTAGCGCAGTGCCGCTCTTTGAGTCAAATACAGTGGCGCCGTCTAGAGAGCTGGACGGTTCGCCCCCCTTAAAGATGTTAATATAGACCCAGAGTCTGTCGGAATCTTCGGTAAAGACGATGCTTAAGCCCTTCGGTTTTACGGTAGAAAAGGAGCCATGTGCAGGGAATTTTTCGTGAGATTTCGCCGCCAAGGCATATTCATGATTTTGCGCGATGTCACTTGAAAAAACCGTAAAAATATATTCAGATCGCGCTTTGGTCTTTCCCCCTTCCTCATTAGCATAAATCCTCCGCCAAACATCCTGCTGGAGCTCTTCAATTTCCTCATTAGCATAAATCCTCCGCCAAACATACTGCTGGAGCTCTTCAATGTCATTTAGTATCGCTTCGTGATACACAAATCTTGTATCCATGTCGTCTAGATATTCAGGGCCTGGCATGAATTGAGGAGGCCGACTGCCCGTCTTCCCATTTCTGATGTATTTTCGGCAATCGAGGACATGATTGAAAAGATCTTTGCAAAGCACACCTGCACAGGCACCAATGCATTCCTTGGAAAATGTGGCTTCCATTTCAAATGAGACAGCCATTCTAATGCCAAATCTCTTAGGGAGGATGGTATCGGACGGTCCCCATTTTTCTGTCCATATGAAAGCAGGGCATGCATTGAAAAAGCCATCATGGAGCATTTCTACTACAAGCAGAGAATATGAGCCCTCTTTGATGGGCGGTCTTGCCGGGTGCCAAATCTGGCCAGTGGAGATCTCGTCCTTGGATGCTTCTGGTAAAGACGTGATGGCATCAAATCTTTTCGGTTTGACATCGAGTGCTGCCAGGATGCTTTCAGGCAACCTCATATTTGCGTGTATGCTAGATTTCATCGGTACTATTATCCCCTCTTGTTAATTCCTTCATAAGCCGGTATCCATGCCAATTTCCGAACACTTTGAATTCAAATATGAAATTGTTTTCTTTTGTATGGATTCGATAAGGCGTGTGGACTCAGGTCTCCCGGTCGTCCTTCGTTCCACGCAGAGTTCCTCCTTGAGAATTCCCAATATATCCTTGTAGACCATGCTGACAGTGGCATCCGCACCAAACTGGGATTGCCTGATCCGTTTTCCCTGTATGTCCTTTGGGATGAGATACAGGCAAAATATCTTTTCCCCCTGGATTCCCTTGCGCTTTACGGAAAGTATCTTTTTCCATGCCATTTCTCCCCTTGCCAGCACTTCATCTCCGATGAAAATGCCCATCTCATCTTCACTTTCTGGAGAGGGGATACGGTCTTCGATGGTCTGAGCGTCATCGGAACCGTTTCCCAGATCTTGCTGAAGGGATTCAGTTCTGAGAAAGACGACGTGATTCTTGGCGAGTTCGCATATGCGCGACATATGGACCTCTCCTCCAAGTATTTTGAGAATGGAAGATATGAGCTTTTCAGCAGAGCTTAATGGGATTATATCTGGTTTCCTAGAACTATTGGCGGATCTTTTTACCGGTGTGAAAATCCCTATTTCTGCTTGTTTCTCGAGGTAGTTTGCTTCATCCGCAGTTTTTCCCTCATTGCCCTTGAGCGACCAAGGCGTGCTGTTGCTATTGTTATAGCCCTTGAACTTTGGATTACGGGAAACTGCGCCTTTCTTTTCAAGACTTAGGAGAGCTTCGCTCAGTTTATCCCATAGCTTTTTGCGTTCAGGGCTTCTGCTTTCTGCAAGGAATCGTTCTATCTCTCTGTGCATATCTGAAGAGCTTCTGATGCTTCCTGAGATATTTCCTGTTACAAGCTTAAAATAAAATTCATGCAGGCTCTCCATGTCATCCCCAGCTCCTTGGGGGACAACAGAGCCACTGTCCTCATCTCTGTCCTGAAATTTTTCTGACGATTGGACGGAAAACGTCTTGCGCTTGAATTTGTCTTTCAGATATTCGTAGAAGTCATTTTCTATACAACCTTTTTCTTCTCCTCTGATGACTCTAATATTGCGTTGGATCATTTCATCTATGCACATTTCAATCTCCTTGCACGTTCAGACATTTACTTTGTCACCCTATTGACATCTCCCCTTTGCTTCTCATCGCTAGTTAATGTTCAAAGATCGTATTTTTTCAATGATTTTTTCCGGCAAATTCCCATATGCTTCAAATCTATTTAAATTATTGGGATGCACAAAAAGACTTAATTTAAATAGCAAAAATGATTTTCTACCGTTGCTCCCAATGACGCTAGGCGGAATATCAATATATTCATTCCCATTCTGCTCTTTGGTGGTTATTGGAGAGAACCTTATGTGGTTGACGACCAACTGGTCTTTCATTACCGATGCCCAATGATTGGGAGAAGTCTCGCTTCCGAAACGACGACCGAGGTCAGGGTTCCTCCAATCGCCGTGCCATAGAGATCCGGTTCGAGGGCAGCAAGCAACAAAATTGTTGTTTCGATTCGCAGGCCCTCGCACTTGATTTTGGTTAATAGCGTCTACCACACCAGCTATGTCAAAATTTTCACACATATCGCGCTCCTTTAGTAAATCTTTGCCTTTCACCACTTAATGTTAAAATATGACAGTCTCTCCACATCCTAGTATTAATCGTCAATTTTTATTTTCAAGCTGACCCTTTAAATTCCATATCATTTTTGGCGTCGAGATACCGAGTCATTTGATACAGATTTAGGGTGGAGAAGTCCTGAATACCGTTTTTATTGAATGTCCAGTCAAGTACTTTGAAACGCCAACAGGTGAAGGAGAGGAGATATTTTATAAACAGTCAAAAGCATTGCTGAAAGGGTGGGATCCGATGAAGCCGGAACGCCGATTCATAGTGCTGGCGGTCACGGACGCACTGGAAACTATGCAAAATGATGCGAGACTTGACATTTGTTCTCGATGGGCTATAAATAATAAGACTGGGATTTGGGTAGCAAGTGTTTAAGCCGCAAACATGATCAGATGCACTAATAAAGTCTCGGCTTATGTCCGCATCAAGAGAGTCGCAACTAAAAAGGAGGGACGTATGAAGGATCCAATCTATTTTGTAAGGGTCGACAATGAAAGAGTAAAGGTCTACAGAAATGGATTTTTGCAAGGAACGTTGTGTGACAATGCCGCGAGCGCAACTATTGTAGGTGAGACAGTGCAAGTGGTTACAAAGATGAAAAGGGTAAAGATATATGATATCAAGCGTATGGTGCTGATACAATCCATGTAGACGGATTCATTAGGTGTCCCTGCCGTGCTTTGAAGAAGCCTTCACGCTCCAATAGAACCAGGATCATTCCTCTCCACAGCTAAAAAAGAGGCGCTGCGTCTCCGCATGCCTCCTTCCCCCGGTTCAGGCCTAGTCTAATCCGAACAGCTTCGCCAGCCGCCTGTAGCACTGGTCCGCCCTCGCCGGGCTGTACTTCTTCGCGGTCTCGGTGAACGAGTTGTACAGCGACCACCTTGTCGGCT